>DATITS010000227.1:0-2529 GCA_035467535.1 Desulfobacterales bacterium | reverse complement strand
GTCCGTGTTCCCGATCAAGGACTTCACCGGCAGCGCCTCCCTCGAGTACGTTTCCTACCGTTTCGGTGAGATCAAACACACGATCGAAGAGTGCATTCATCGCGGGATGACCTACGAGATCCCGGTGCGCATCACCGTCCGGCTGGTCGTCTACGACGTGGATGCCGAATCCGGTGCCTCCAACATTCGCGACATCAAGGAGCAGGAGATCTACTTCGGCACCATCCCACTCATGACCGCCAAGGGCACCTTCATCATCAACGGCACGGAGCGCGTGGTCGTCAGCCAGCTCCACCGCTCCTCGGGCGTATTTTTCGATCATGACAAGGGCAAGACCCACTCCAGCGGGAAGATCATCTACAGCGCGCGCATCATTCCCGTACGGGGTTCCTGGATCGACATGGAGGTGGATCCGAAGGACATCGTCTACATCCGCATCGACCGGCGCCGCAAGTTCCCGGTGACGACGCTGTTCAAGGCCTTCGGCTATTCGGCGGAGGATTTGCTGGCCTATTTCTATCGCCGCGAGAAAGTGATCGTCCAAGGCAAGCGCTATTTCAAGGCGTTCGACGAGGACCTGTTGAGGGGGCAGCGGGCGAGCAAGGACGTCAAGGACACCGAAACCGGCGAGATCCTCGTCAAGAAGGGGCGCCAGTACAACGCGCGCGCGCTCAAACGCCTCAAGGCCCTCGGCACGGACATGATTCCGATCAACGCGGAGGAGATCTACGGGCGCGCCTTCGCGTTCACGATCAAGAACCCCGGCGGCGGGGAGCCGGTCGCCCAGGCCAACGACGCCGTGGACGAAGACAGCCTCAACAAGCTGGCGGAGGCCGGGGTCAACGATTTCGAGATCCTGTTCATCGACGCGCAGTCGAGCAGCGACTCGGTCCGCAAGACCCTGATCCTGGACAAGGTGGAGAGCAAGGAAGAGGCTCTCATCGACATCTACCGGCGGCTGCGGCCCGGCAATCCGGCCACCCCCGAAGTCGCCCAGGAGTTCATCGACAACCTCTTCTTCAAGAGCAACTACTACGACCTGTCCGGGGTGGGGCGGCTCAAGATCAACCAGCGGCTCGGGGTCAGCAGCGCCGTGGATCTCGGCATCCTGCGCAAAGAGGACATCCTGCTGACGGCCAAGTCCCTGATCGAGCTGCGCGACACCCAGGGCGTCGTGGACGACATCGACCACCTCGGCAACCGCCGGGTGCGGGCCGTCGGCGAGTTGCTCGAGAACCAGTACCGGATCGGGCTGGTGCGCATGGAGCGGGCGATCAAGGAGCGCATGAGCCTGCAGGAGGTCGACGCCCTGATGCCCCACGACCTGGTCAACCCCAAGCCGGTCTCGGCCGTGGTGAAAGAATTCTTCGGAACGAGCCAGCTGTCTCAGTTCATGGACCAGACCAACCCGCTTTCCGAGACCACCCACAAGCGGCGCCTGAGCGCCCTGGGGCCCGGCGGTCTGACGCGCGAACGGGCCGGGTTCGAAGTGCGGGACGTGCACCCCTCCCACTACGGCCGCATCTGTCCGATCGAAACACCGGAAGGGCCCAACATCGGCCTGATCGTCTCGCTGTCGACCTATGCGCGGGTGAACGACTACGGGTTCATCGAAACCCCCTACCGGGTGGTGACGCACGGCCGGGTGTCGGAGGACGTCCGGTTCCTGGACGCCTTCGAGGAAAAATCGCTGCCGATTGCCCAGGCCAACGCGCCGATCAACGAAAAGAGCCAGTTCGTCAACCCGCTGGTCACCTCGCGCGTGGCCGGTGAGTTCATGATGGTCGATCGGGCGGAGATCGAGCTCATGGACATTTCCCCCAACCAGCTGGTGAGTGTCTCGGCCTCCCTGATCCCCTTCCTGGAGAACGACGACGCGAACCGCGCCCTCATGGGATCGAACATGCAGCGGCAGGCGGTCCCCCTCCTGACCAGCGAGGCGCCCCTGGTGGGCACCGGGATCGAGGGGGTCGTGGCCAAGGACTCCGGGGTTACCATCGTCGCCCCGCGGGACGCCGAGGTGGTGGACGTGGATGCCGCGCGCATCGTGCTCAAGCACGACCCGACGGGTGCGCCGAACGAGAAGAATGTGACCATTTTCAATCTGTCGAAGTTTGTGCGGTCCAACCAGAACACCTGCTTCAACCACCGGCCGATCGTGCAAATGGGCCAACGGGTGTCCACCGGCGAGATCATCGCCGACGGGCCGGCGACCGAGCAGGGCGAACTCGCCCTGGGCAAAAATGTGACCGTGGCCTTCATGCCGTGGGGGGGGTACAACTTCGAGGACTCCATCCTGGTCAGCGAGCGTCTGGTCCGGGACGGCGTCTACACCTCGGTGCACATCGAGGAGTTCGAGGTGGTGGCCCGCGACACCAAGCTCGGCAAGGAAGAGATCACCCGCGACATCCCCAACGTCGGTGACGAGGCGCTCAAGAACCTCGACGACAGCGGCATTATTCGCCTGGGGGCCGAGGTGAAGCCGAGCGACATCCTGGTCGGCAAGATCACCCCCAAGGGAGAGAGTCA
>DATITS010000226.1:0-55289 GCA_035467535.1 Desulfobacterales bacterium | reverse complement strand
CCTAATACAACTTTCACCATGACTTTCACCAAACCAGATGAATTTTGCTGGTCCAAGCTGTACTTTTGCGGACTTTTCACCAAGAGAGTGAAGACGTCCGAAATACCAATTTTAGTATTGATTTTAGATGGTTGTAAGAATTAAAAGGCAAAGGCTTTTTGGGCCGGACGTGCATTCGACTCCCGCCGCCTCCACCATTTTTAGAGTGTAAAATAATATGTTATTATAAAAGGATGGGAATCACACCGATTCCCATCCTTCATTTTGGGTCAAATTTTCAAGCCTTCCTTTTTTATCCTCTTAAAAACCTTGGCACTCATCGCAACATCTGGCTACCGCTGTAGATGTTCCTTGACATAATCGCCAGGCCTGTTAGAATTACCTATACTAATTAATAAGTATCGGTTATTGTGCCATGAAGTCTCCTTCAAAAGGCCTCCCAGATTCCCGGTTCGACAAAGCGGTTGCCGTTTTCAAAAAGCACGGCGGCATCATGCACACGGCACAGGTACTTCGTGCAGGGGTCCACCCTAGCACGATTTACGCTATGCGCGACTCTGGAGCGCTGGAAGTAGTGAGCCGCGGTGTGTACCGCCTTGCCGGCGGACCTCCCCTGGGCAACCCGGATCTGGTGACCGTCGTGACCCGCATTCCAGGCGGGGTGATTTGCCTGATTTCGGCACTGGCCTTTCACAAGCTCACCACTCAGATACCTCACGAGGTGCACGTGGCCCTAACGCGCGGTGCCGAGGAGCCACGTGTGGATTACCCTCCGATCAAGACTTACAGGTTCACCGGAGAGGCCTTTACTGAAGGCGTGGAGGCTCATGAGCTTGACGGTGTAAGCGTTCGCATCTACAGCCCGGAGAAGACGCTCGCCGACTGCTTCAAGTTCCGCAATAAAATCGGCCTCGACACAGTAGTGGAATCAGTTCGCTACTACCGTGAACGCAAACGTGTCAAGGTGGACGACCTCATGCGATATGCATCGATCTGCCGGGTGGAAAAAATCATCCGCCCATACCTCGAGGCTCTTCTGCAATGACAGGAAAAATGAAAAATTCTGCCGCATCCGTGCATCAACGCCTTCTCAACAAGGCCAAGGAGGCCTCCCGCCCCTTCAACGAATTATTACAGCGCTTCGCCATTGAGCGGTTTATCTACCGGCTCTCCCAAAGCCCCCACGCAGACAGGTTCATCCTCAAGGGGGCTTTGATGCTCTCGGCGTGGAGCGCACCCGAATCACGCCCGACTATGGACATCGATTTGCTTGGACGAATCGAGAACAGCCTCGAGGTGATCGCAGCCGCAATGAAAAACGCCTGCCGGATGGATGTCGAGGCGGATGGCATATGGTTCGATGCGGAATCGGTAACTGCCGCACGGATCACAGAGGGCGCCGAATACCAGGGCGTGCGTGTCCGTGCCCAGGGCAACCTCGGCAATGCGCGAGTCTCGCTGCAGATAGACGTCGGATTCGGAGATGTGATCGTGCCAGGGCCGATCCGGGTCACATATCCTGCGCTGCTTGACTTCCCACCGCCCCAACTGAATGGCTACAGCATGGAGAGCACCATTGCCGAGAAGTTCCAGACCATGGTGAAGCTTGGCATTCTGAACAGCCGGATGAAAGATTTCTACGATATTTGGATGCTGTGCCGAACGTTTGATTTCAGAGGCGAACTCTTGGCCGAGGCGGTCGACAAAACGTTCGAGAACCGCAGCACCCCGGTCACCGTCGATCCCAGGGTTTTCGATCCTACGTTCGCACAGGATCGAGACAAGAAGGTCAGATGGCGGGGATTCATCAAGAAAGCCAAACTCGCCAACGCGCCGGAGGCCTTTGAGGATGTGGTCGCGGTCGTCAAGCTGTTCCTTGCGCCTGTCGCAGCTTCCCTTTTTCAGCGACGGGTGTTTCGCAGCATTTGGAACGCTCCCGGACCGTGGCGGTGATATATGCCTTCGATAAAAAATTGTTCTTAACTTTGTCCCCAATTTCGATGATTGTCTATTAATTTGAATGAAAGGGAGCAACATTCAGAACGGAAATGGAGATGACGAAAAAATTTTTATGTTATCCCCATAGATCGTTTTATTGCATTCTTAATAAGGGGTTTTATAAAAAACCTCTAAAGGGTGTTGAAAAACAAGCATCTGGCCGTCAGCCAAGGCGTGCAGCGTTTTGGAAAGGGAATTGGCATCATGAAAAAAGTGCTTTTTTGTATAGCAGTTAGTTTTTTAGTTATTTCGCCGTCTACTATACTTGCTGCGACGCTCCTCCACGATGACTTTAGCGGGAATATTGTGAGCTCCAGCAAGTGGCATATTCCAACCTGGGTGTCGCCAACGGATGGAACGGTCGTCGGCCATACTCAGTTCAGGTTCACTCAAAATTCTTCGCTTCCGACGGCCAGTAACGGCAACGCGATTATTGCCGTTGAATCTTACAATCCAACCGCGTTTTCTTTCTACGGTACAGATTTAAGAAGCAATCAGTCGTTCGCTTTGGGGCAAGGGATCCACATAACCGTACGCGCCAAAATGGATACTTCCACGCCAGGCATCGTCGGAGGCATCTTCTTATATGCTCTCAAACCAGGAAGCACAACCTATCATGACGAAATCGATTTTGAACTTCTCACGAATCGGCCCAGTGGAGCGCAAACCAACATTTATAGCAACGAAAAGCTAGGCACCGGAAATGTACAATTTGCACCCTATGCTTCTGGATCGATAACGGACTACCACACATACGAAATTAAATGGCTACCAAACCAAGTATCCTGGTTAATAGACGGCCATCTAGTTCGGACAGACACAAGTCATGTACCGACTGGACCTATGAATTTTCACCTCAACATCTGGGTGCCTGATCCAGGGTGGCCTGAAGCATATAACTCCAATTTGAAACCCGCGACATCAGCAAGTTCCAACCAGATTTTTTCGATGAGCGTCGACTCAGTTACTATACAATCCATTACACCACAGATAGGGGCCTCCAGCTTGGCGCCTATCCCACCCAATACAACTGTTACCATCACCTCCACCAAACGACATGGATTTTGAACAGCTGGTTCCGTAAAAACAGGCGCTTAAGTGAAAACTCTGCTCTACTGGACGCAACGACCAAGCGACCCGCAAGGAGGGCAGACCATGAAACGACCTACACGGAATCACACAGCCGCCTTCGAGGCTGGTTTAGTGGTTTCAGGATAAGTATTGCACTGGATCGCTCGGTAACCCCTGCAACATCTTCTTGATCCTCTTGAATTATGGTGCTATTTTATAATTTCTGTATCACCTCCCTTTCCCTGGGCCGGCCCCTATAATGATTTCAAACATTAGGTGTGGTTGGTCATGATCCAGGTAGCCCAAGAAACACTTTCCGGCCTACGATTCTGTTCGCCCATGATCGATTTTTTTTTCAAACCCAAAACTGCAGCGTAAAACGATAACCGTCCCAAGAGTGAAGTAACCCAAGGAGGCCTATAACATGCCGCCATCGCCCAACCCGACATCGAGTCCGACCGCGAAAAGCGAAGCCGTAACACAAGGCGAAAGCATTCTCGCCGGCAAAAGCATTGGCGTGGACGATTTGGTCAAACTGGTGGACCGCCTGAAAAAGGAGCGCGCGTTCGGCTTGGCCCGGAAACTCCTGGATCGCTATGCCGCCACGCCTGAGGTCAAGCAGCACCTCGATTTGAAACTTAGAATCAAGTTCGCGCAGAAGCGGTCGCTGTGCACATACAAGGACCCTGATTTATCCGTGAGTGACCGGCTGGACCGTGCGCTTGGGATCCTTGAGGAAGCCGACCCGCTCGAGATTTCCAAGGACCAGGAGACCCTTGGTCAGGCCGGTGCGATTTATAAACGCAAGTGGGAACTCAACGGCAGCGCGCCTCATCTTGAAACCTCTCTTGCCTATTATTTGCGTGGTTACAAAGAGGGCGTCGCCAAAGACTTTGGCTACACGGCGATCAACGCCGCATTCGTGCTGGAGCTGCTCGCCGAAACCGCCGAGTCCGGCGCGCTTTCCGCCGCTGCTTCCAGTGAGCTTGCGAAAGCGCGTCGCCAGCAGGCGAGGACCATCCGCGAGGAAATAGTGAAAATTCTTCCCGAGCTTCCCCGGCAGGCTGGCAATGCCTGGCTGAACCACGAATGGTGGTTCTTTGTTACCCTGGGTGAAGCTTGTTTTGGTCTGGAGGATTACGACCAAGCCGGCGAATGGCTCAAAAAAGCGGCCGCGTTGCCCGGGGTGCCGGACTGGGAGTGGGAGACCACCGCGCGCCAGATGTCCACGTTGCTGCGGTTGCAGAACAAGACGCGGCAGGCGAAAGGGCTGCCCACAGATCCTGGCGGAGAACGGGTGCTCAAGGAGTTTCTGGCCGGCAATTTCGCGGCGGTCACCTCGATCATGCAGGGCAAGATCGGCCTGGCCCTGTCTGGCGGAGGTTTCCGCGCCTCTTTGTATCACATCGGTGTGCTGGCCCGGCTTGCGGAACTCGATATTTTACGAAATATCGAATATCTGTCCTGCGTTTCGGGCGGCTCAATCATCGGAGCGCATTATTACCTCGAAGTGCGTCACCTGCTGCAGACCAAGACGGACAGCGAGATCACGAAGCAGGATTACATCGAGATTGTGCGCCGCTTGGCCAACGACTTCCTCGGCGGAGTGCAAAGAAATATTCGCACGCGCATCGCCGCCGAGTGGCTGACCAACCTGAAGATGATCTTCCTTCCGGACTACTCGCGCACGCTGCGGGCCGGTGAGCTCTACGAGTCCGAAATTTTTTCGCGCGTCAAGGACGGTGAAGGCGGCAAACGCTGGCTCAACAATCTTTATGTGAGCCCGAAGGGCGATGAGCATCTCGTGCCCAAGGACAACAACTGGCGCCGCTCGAACAAGGTGCCCATCCTCATCCTCAATGCCACCACTTTGAACACGGGGCACAACTGGCAATTCACGGCTTCCTGGATGGGAGAACCGCCCGCCGGAGCCGATAAGGGAATTGACGCGAATTATCGCCTGCGGCGGGTCTATTATCGCGAATTGCCGAAAGGTCGGCAAACGATCCGGCTCGGCCAAGCCGTGGCCGCTTCGGCATGCGTGCCGGGTCTCTTTGAACCACTGTCGCTGAGTGGCATTTACCCGCGCGATGGCGAGCCGATTACCGTTCGCTTGGTGGACGGTGGCGTCCATGACAACCAGGGTGTGGCCGCGCTGCTCGAACAAGGCTGCAACGTCCTGCTCGTAAGCGATGCGAGCGGCCAGATGGACTCGCAAAACAACCCCAGCGCGGGTGCGCTGGGTGTACCGCTGCGCTCCAATAGCATTTTACAGGCGCGCGTACGCAGCGCTCAATACCGGGAACTGGAAGCCCGCCTCCGTTCCGGATTGTTGCGCGGGTTGATGTTCGTTCACCTCAAAAAGGACCTCGGCGCCGAACCGGTGGACTGGATTGACTGCCAGGACCCATCCGACCCGGTGCGCCGCGATCCCCTGCTGCCGTATGGCATCCAGCGCGACGTGCAACGCCGGCTCGCCGCCATCCGCACGGATCTGGATTCATTCTCGGAAGCCGAAGCCTACTCGCTGATGACCAGCGGCTATTGCATGGCTGAAGAAGCGCTTGGGGAATCCGCTCTTGGGTTCCCGATTTCAGCGGCCCCGCGGGAGAATTGGGAATTCCTGCAGATCGAACCGCTCATGCGACAGCCCGGCGCGGACGCGCCGTTGCTGCGTCAACTCAAAGTCGCGGAGAAACTGGCGTTTAGAATTTGGCTCCTCTCGCGTGCTCTGAAAATCGGTGGTATTGGCGTTGGGCTGGCATTGCTCGTTTGGATTGGCATCTTTGCCTACGCCCACTGGAGTGTTATTGCTTTTTCGCTGACCGTAGGGGCGCTGCTGACCACATTTATTTGTGTCGTGCTTGGGACCACGGGATGGGGACTTCTTTCCAAAATCATCCAATACCGGAAGACGTTCCAATCCATCCTCATTGGGATCGGCATGGGCACGGCCGGCTGGCTGCTCGGCCGCCTGCACCTGCACGTTTTCGACAGGATTTTCCTTCGACAAGGCAGCCTGGCGCACCTTCTTGAAGAATCGGAAACGATCCGGATGCGGGGGCGTCAGTAAGGACGCTATGGGGTCGGCGCTACGACCGGCAGGATATTAGCCCGAACATTTCGTGGAAATTTTTCAGCGTTGACATTCGCAAGAGAGCTGCATCATGATCACGCAACCTGCACGGCCGGCCAATAGAGAGGCCACCCCCGAAGAAGTCCGCGCCTTCTTCGCTGGCAAGGCAATGAGAGTTCTCACCTTCCTTGGTTATTCCGGCGCAGAGTACGAAAACAAGGCCATGATGCTTGAGCAAGCCTCGCGGATTCTGGACCAGTTCGACCCGAAAAAGACCATTGTGAACATTGGCGCCACTCCCGAAGGCATTGGCGCCGTCTACGAAGCGGCAAAACGCAAAGGCTTCCTGACGACCGGCATCGTCTCGACCCAGGCAAAGGCAAGCAACGCCATCCTGTCTCCCTGCGTTGACATCGTGTTTTACATAAGGGATTCCACCTGGGGCGGGTTTCGCCCAGGAACCGAGGATCTGTCTCCCACCTCAGAGGCGATGGTGGAAAACAGTGACGAGCTCATTGCGATTGGCGGCGGGGAGGTGGCCAGGGACGAGTTGATCGCGGCAAAGCAAGCGGGCAAACCCGTTCGATTCATTCCTGCCGACATGAATCACCGCATAGCACACGCGAAAGCGCTGAAGAACGCGCAGCCAGTTCCAACGGACTTTCGCGGTGAAGCTGCGACCTTGTTTTAGTCGACGATCCCGGACATTTCTCGAGTCGAGGCGGCTGCAGCCGCAAAATCCGTGATTTCAATCCAGATTTCATTTGATTTTTTTAAACTGTCCAAGGTATATTTAACACAAGGAACAGTCTCTTCCCAATTTCCACTATCCTGAAGCGATACCTGGTTTCGCTTAGCGGTTCAGACAGCCCCTTTCCAGCTCTCACTCTTCCTGGCAGCACTTCTGGATAGTTTCGGCATTTTGACCCTTCGCTACCGGTAGGACATTGCCCATATGAAGCTGTCCGGATCCAATTGGGAGTCCTCAGTAGTTTCTCCCGAGGTCGTGCTGAAAAAGATACGGCCGGGGATGAGTATTTTCTTGACCACCGGTGTTGCCGAACCGCGGACCATGGTTCGACAAATCATGGGGTCTAATGCCAAGAACTTGGAAGACCTCGAACTGGTGCAACTGGTCAGCCTTGGCGATGCGATTTCCCTGAAAGCTCTCAAATCCAAAAACTTCCGCTTGAAAACCTTTTTTTCCGGCTGGGCAGCTGATAAGGCCATCGAAGAAGGCTTGGTAGACTTGGTTCCGAGTCGATTTCAGAAAATTCCCGAACTGATTTCAGCCGGTCAAATCCCCCTGGACATGGCGATCATCCAAATTACCACCCCCAACAATGCCGGCTACTGCAGCCTCGGGGTTGCCGTGGATGTAGCGTGGGAAGCCATGGAAAAGGCGGCCATCAAGGTGGGTGAAATCAATCTAAAAATTCCCAGAACCTTTGGCGACACCTTCGTACCGGTTTCCGAGTTCGACCATCTGATTTTATCTGAAGACCTTCCCATCTATTTCGAACGTTGGCCCGTGGATGAAACCTTGGATAAGGTGGCTTTAAATGTGGCGGCGCTAATTGAAGATGGAAACTGCCTGGCCTTCTCCATCGGGCCCCTGTTCGAAGCTTTAAGCAGGCATCTGAAAAGCAAACATCATCTCGGAATTCACTCCCCGTATTTCACTGACCCTTTGATGGATTTGATTCAAAGCGGGGCCGTTACCAATCGGCGCAAAGAAAGCTACCGAGGAAAATCACTAACCTCGTATGCGTTCGGGACGCCTGAGTTGTTCACCTGGCTGCACAATAATCCTCTGATCGAATTCCAGCGCATCGATAAGGTTTTTAATCCGCAAATTATCGGGCGCAACACCAATTTTATTACAATAATTGCCGCCCGCAAAATCGACTTGTACGGGCGTGTCGGACTTTATGTGGGCAAGGGCAACGTTGCCACGGGTCCATCCGAAGTCCTGGATTTTTTTAATGGCGCCGAATTATCCGAGAAGGGCCGTTCCATTTTTGCGCTCACCAGCCGCGACCCAAAAGGTGCGCCCAACATTTTGCCATCGATTGTGGATTGGCCCAATCAGTTCAGCATGGTCGAACCCGTGAGTACCGTCGTAACGGAGCATGGCGTAGCTTATCTTGAGGGCCGTACGGTCAGAGAACGCGCACTGGCCCTTATTGAGGTGGCGCACCCGGACGACAGGGCGATGCTCGTGGAGGAAGCCAAGAAAAGAAAAATCGTCTACCCCGATCAGATTTTTCTGGCGGAAAGTGCTCGATTGTATCCGATGGACATCAGTGCCACCCAGACCTTCAAGGGGGATACACGGATACGCTTCCGGGCCATCAAACCTTCAGATGAAGAGGGCATGCGGCACCTGTTTTACCGTTTTTCGGATGAAGTCAACTATTATCGGTATTTTCATTCGGTGAGAAGTATGCCTCATCCTAAAATGCAGGAATATGTCAATGTGGATTGGAGCCGCGATCTGTCGATCGTAGGTTTGGTCGGGGATGAGGGCAAGGGACGCATCATTGCCGAAGCTCGCTACCTCGGTATTCCCGGCAGTTTGTTCGCCGAATTGGTCTTTGTGGTGGATGAAAATTTTCAGTCGACAGGAATAGCCACGTACCTTTACGGCATGCTCATCCGTTTGGCAAAGGAAAAAGGCCTAAAAGGATTTACGGCCGATGTGCTGTTTGACAACTTGGCCATGATGAAAGTTTTCCATAACGGAGAGTTGCCCGTTCGCGCCCAGCTTGAAAGCGGAGTGTACCATCTGACCATACCTTTCGAGTCTTAATAAAAAGGGGGAGGAGGGAAATCTTATGCTGATCGATCAGGGGGAACTTTTGTGGGGAATGGACTTTCTTTTTACAAGGGACTTCATGGCGGTCTCGGCCAAAGTCCACTTTGAAAAAGGAACTGTAATTTTTCGGGAAGGAGACAAAACGGATCATTTTTACACGCTGGTCGAGGGACGGGTAGGATTAACCATCGGCGATCCCGCAAAGGAAATTTACATCTTTGATAAAGCCGGTGAAGCGTTCGGGTGGTCGAGCCTTGTAGATCGCAACTATTATTCTGCTTCTGCGCAATGCCTGGAACCGAGCGACCTGCTTCAATTTGAAAAAAATGAGTTTAACGAATTCCTGCTTAAAAATGTTGATAGTGCATTAGTTTTTTACAAGAGGCTTGCAGGGATGCTGGGAAATAGGCTGATTCAATGTTATAAACTGATCTATCCTTAGCCATTGACGGTGTGTCGCCATGATTCTCAGCTCGTTTAGAGCTCTATCAGGCAACGGCAACTCTTGGAGGACTTTATGAGAAATATCCTTATCATGATCGCTGTACTCGTTTCGCTGATGATGACCGTGCCCGGTTCGGCCCAGAATGTCAGCACAGGCATATCCATCGCAGACGGGGAGTTGAAAAGCTTTTATCTCGCCATCGGCGACTACTATCGCGTGCCGGAGCCCAGGGTCGTTCATGTGAAAAAGCATTACCGCATGCGCGACGAGGAACTGCCCGTAGTGTTCTTTCTCGCCTCCCGTGCGCACGTGGAACCGGATGTCGTTATCGATCTTCGGTTTCGGCAACGGATGAGTTGGCTCAACATTACCTTCCATTTCGGCCTTACTCCGGAGATCTATTATGTCCCGATGCAACGCGTCGGCCCTCCCTACGGAAAGGCCTACGGGCACTACAAGAAGCACGAGCACGACTACAAGAGGGTGGTCTTGGCGGATGAGGATGTGGTCAACCTGGTCAACCTGCGATTCATTTCAGATTACCACCGCGTGGCTCCAGAGATGGTTATGGACATGCGGAGCCAGGGGGGGAGATTCGTCGTCATCAATGAAGAAGTCCGCAGAGGGAAAGAGGGGCATCATGACGAAGACGACGACAAGGGTAAGAACAAGCACAAAGACGCCGGCAAAGGGAAAGGAAAGGGTAAAGACTGAAGCGAGTGGTTATTGCTGGCGTTTTCATGGTCAGCCACGGCAAGGCTTAAATCTTCTTCATGAGCGCCTTTGCCGCCCTTGACGCAGTCAACCCGCCTGGCCCCAGCAGTCATGACTGTTCTATCGACAATCTCCCGGGGCAGGAAACAATTCCTGCCCCGGGATGTTTTAAAGTGGAATCTGCTTGTAGGGCTGCGCCCGTCGGGCCCATTCGCTTTGTGGAAAGCGGGCGGCGAGGGTGTCGTAAGCCCGGCGAAGCCCCTTCGGGTCGTGGGATTTCCAGTAACTGGCCACCCCCTGGAAAAAAATAGCCTCGGGAACGGCCCCTGCGTCCGTATGCTGCTCGATGACGGTCGTAAAGTTATCGAGAGCCTCTGCAAACCGGAACCGGTTGAAGAACATTTTTGCCTTGCCAAGCTTCAAGTGCGCCAGAAAGTCATTCGCAGGGACGAAACCCACGACGCGATGGTGCTCCTTGCCCGTCGCGTCGTGAACCAGCAGGGTCGGGGTCCAAGCGACGTCGAACTGCTTCATCAGCTCGGTCCGCTTATCCCAGAAGCACTGGCTCTTTACCGGAACAAATTCCTTTTCGATATACGCCTGCACCTTTTCGTCTGAATACGGACCCGTATCCATAGCAGCACAGCCGACTCAGCCGTCAAACCAGAAATCCTGAAATATTAGCTTGTTGGTTTTCCCTGCCGACTCGACCGCCTTCTGAAAGTCTTTCTCCCATTTGATTTCGGTCATGGAAAATCTCCTTTCGTGTTTGAGTTAACTCCGACTGTCTTAGGAATAGTATCAAAAAAGCCAGAGTCAAGCACCGTTTCGCCCGCGCAGGCAACCTCCCGAGCCGACACGTGAAGCCAGGGCGCTTGATCTATCATGGGAATTCCGGCGCAAGACTGATTTATCACATTTGCTCTACATCCGGGCCCGCAATGTTTCGCGCGGCAGAGAGGTCCTGTTCAGGGTCACAAAAAAATTCTTGACAGAATTTTAAAACCGGGTTAGCTAAACGGCAACAATGGGAACTATGAAGATGCAGCCGAACATGTTTCAATCCAACCCAGTGAAGAACGCCCGGCAGTGGTGGTGGCAGGTGACTCTCGCGGAGTAGCCTGCTCGACCGGTAACAGATAATCCAAAGGATCGTGGGCAACTCCGAAGGCCCGCGGTCCTTTTTCATTTTGAAAAAAGGCTGTGGGTCGAAAACACCCACAGCCTTTTTTGTTTTGATGCGCCACGGACGATGAACCGCAACCGTTATTGAACCGATGGAGGGTTTATGATTCTCAGCCGCTTCCCTGACAAGAGCAAATTTTTAAAGCTTGCCGAAAGCTATGACGTGGTCCCGGTCTGCGTCCAGATCCTGGCCGACACCCACACACCGGTCTCCCTCTTCGGCCGGTTCTACGAGAACAAAGGCCCGATCTTCTTTTTAGAGAGCGTCGAGGGCGGCGAGCGCTGGGGACGGTACAGTTTTCTCGGATTCTCCTCGCACCTGATTGCACGGGTCTTTGCTGACCGCGTCGACGTCGAGCAGAACGGCGTAATCCGCCGGATCCCGCACGGCGGCAAGCCCTTCCAGGCGCTGAAGACGCTCCTTTCACCTTTTCGGCCGGCCGACCTGTTCAATCTGCCCCGGTTCTGGGGCGGGCTCGTGGGCCATGTCAACTACGAAATGGTGTCGTTCCTGGAGCAGATCCCCCACCGCTGGCCGGCGGACAAGCCGCTCGCCTGCTTCATGATCCCCGGCGAGGTCCTCATCTTCGACAACACCCGGCACACCCTGCTGCTCGTGGCGATCACCTTCCCGCGCGACAACCCCGAGCAGGCCTGGACCGACGCGGGATCCCGGCTCGAGCGGGTTATGGAGAAAATCGCAGCCCCCCGGGTGCGGCGACCCCCCGGCCCGGTGAACGGCACGCCGCACCTCACGCCGACACTTACCGAGGAGGACTTCCGGCGCCGGGTCGCCGCCGTCAAGGACCACATCCGCGCCGGCGACATCATCCAGGCGGTCCTATCCCAGCCGTTCACCTGCGAGCACACGCCCGACCCCTGGCGGCTGTACCGGGCCATGCGCTACATCAACCCCTCGCCCTACATGTTCTTTCTGCACCTGGACGACACGGTCCTGGTCGGCTCATCGCCGGAGACCATGGTGCGGCTCGAGAACCGCATCGCCACCCTGCGACCCATCGCCGGGACCCGGCCACGCGGGCGGACCGAGCAGGAGGACCGGCATCTGGCCGATGAACTGCTGCGCGACGAAAAGGAGCGCGCCGAGCACCTGATGCTGGTCGATCTGGGCCGCAACGACCTCGGCCGTGTCGCCGAGATCGGCAGCGTGCAGGTCAACGACCTGATGGTGGTCGAACGCTATTCCCACGTGATGCACCTGGTCTCCAACATCCGCTGCGACCTCAAGCAGGGGCTGGACGCCTGGGACCTGCTCGCCGCCACCTTCCCGGCGGGGACCCTCTCGGGCGCCCCCAAGATCCGGGCCATGGAAATCATCGCCGAGCTGGAGGACGAGCCGCGCGGGCCCTACGGCGGGGCTGCGGGCTATCTCTCGTTCAGCGGCAACATGGACATGGCCATCACCATCCGCACGGCCTGCATCATGGACGGCAAACTCTCGGTGCGGGCCGGCGCCGGCATCGTGGCAGACTCGGACCCCGAGCGCGAACGCCAGGAGACCGTCAGCAAGGCCCGGGCGCTGCAAAAAGCACTGGAACTCATCATCCCGGAACCCATCGCTTAAGGGAGGCCCGACAATGCTGGTCATGATCGACAACTTCGACTCCTTCACCTACAACCTCTATCAATACCTGATGCAGCTGGGGGCGGAGGTCCGCGTCGCCCGCAACAACAGCCTCAGCCTGGCGGAGCTGGAGGAGCTGAACCCCCGCGGCCTCGTCATCTCCCCGGGACCCGGACGGCCCGAGGACGCCGGGATCACCGTTGCCGCCATCCGGCACTTCTCCGGCCGCATCCCGATCCTGGGGGTCTGCCTCGGGCACCAGGCCATCGCGCTCGCCTTCGGCGCAAAAATCGCCTCCGCCGGGCGCCTCATGCACGGCAAGACCTCCTCGATCACCGCCGACGGCCGCAGCCTTTTCCAGGGCATCCAGAACCCGTTCCAGGCCATGCGCTACCACTCGCTCGCCGTGAGCCGCGAGGGCTTTCCCGACAGCCTGGAGGTCAGCGCCGAGTCCGAGGACGGGGAGATCATGGGACTGCGCCACCGCGGCCACCCCACAGAGGGCCTGCAGTTCCACCCGGAGTCCATCATGACCACGGTCGGCAAGCGCCTTCTCAGGAACTTTCTCAAAATAACCCATCAGTCGATTCCGGTCTGAGGGCGGACCACGAACCCGAAAGGAAAAGCACATGTTCCGGGATTACCTTCAAAAAATCATCGGCAGGAAAAATCTCTCGGAATCCGAGATGTCCGAGATGATCGAGGAAATTTTTTCCGGCAAGCTCTCCAACGCCCAGATCGGCGCGTTCATGGCAGCCCTCGCCACCAAGGGCGAGACCTTCGAGGAACTCGCCGGGGCCGCCCGGGTGATGCGGCGCCGGGCGACGCGGATCCAGACGCCGGGGGCGGCCGTGGTCGACACCTGCGGAACGGGCGGCGACGGCGGCGGCACCTTCAACATCTCCACCACCACGGCCTTCGTGGTGGCCGGCAGCGGGGTGACGGTCGCCAAGCACGGCAACCGCTCGGTCTCCAGCCGTTGCGGCAGTGCCGACCTGGTCGAGGCCCTGGGCGTCAACATCACCGTGGACCCCTCCGTGGTGGAGGAGGCGGTCGCCGAGATCGGCATCGGGTTTCTCTTCGCGCCCCTCTACCACGGGGCCATGAAACACGCGGCCGCGGCCCGCAAGGAGATTGGGGTCCGCAGCATCTTCAACATGCTCGGGCCCCTCACCAACCCCGCGGCCGCCAACTGCCAACTGCTCGGCGTGTACGCCCCCCAGCTGACCGAGATGTTCGCCGAGGCCCTGCGGCTGCTCGGCACCCGGCACGCACTGGTCGTGCACGGCCACGACGGCCTGGACGAAATATCGGTGTGTGCGCCGACCCGCGTTTCCGAGCTGAAAGACGGGCTCATCCGCACCTACGACATCGATCCGGAGCGCTTCCTGGGCCGGCGAGCGGCGCTGGCAGAGGTCGCCGGCGGCGACCCGCCCCGCAACGCCGCCATCACCCGCGGCATCCTCGCGGGAGACCAGGGGGCCTGCCGCGATGTGGTGGTGCTCAACGCCGCCGCCGCCCTGGTGGCCGCCGGCAAAACCGACACCATCGAAGCCGGGATGCGCCTAGCGGCCGAATCCATCGACTCCGGCGCCGCCCGCCGCAAACTGGATGAACTGGTCAACTTCACCCGTCAGGCCGGGTGAAAAGAGGGTTCAAGGGGTCGGGGGTCCAAGGGTTCAAGAGAAAAGACCATCATCCTTCCCTTGACCCCTTGAGCCCTTAATCCGATGCCTCTTGACCCTTCAGCGACACGTACTGCAGGAGAAGCGCCTGCGGAGACAAGAAAGCACAAGCATGGCACTCGATATTCTTGAACGCATCGTCAAAGCCAAGCAGACGGAGGTCACCGCCGCCCGCCGTGAGATTTCACTCAATCGGCTCCGGGAGGCGGCCGAGGCACGGTGGGATGTCCGGTCGTTCTTCGATGCCCTCAAGGCCCCAGGGACATCGGGCGTCAACATCATCGCGGAAATCAAACGGGCCTCGCCCTCCAAGGGGGTTATCCACAAGGATCTCAATCCGGGTCGGCTGGCCGAGTCCTATGCGGTAGGCGGCGCCAGGGCCATCTCGGTGCTGACCGAGAAAAGCTTCTTTCTCGGCACCCCCGATGACTTGCAGCAGGCCCGGCTGGCGTCCGGCCTGCCCGTCCTGCGCAAGGATTTCATCTTCTGCGACTACCAGATTTTCGAATCCGCGGCCATGGGGGCCGACGCAGTGCTGCTGATCGTGCGCATCCTCGATCAGCAAAGGCTTGCGGACCTGATCCAGCTGGCCGCATCCCTGCGGCTGGCGTCCCTGGTGGAAATCTACACCGAAACGGACATAGAGGCCGCCACCCGCGCCGGCGCTCAGATGGTCGGCATCAACAACCGCAATCTGACGTCCTTCGAGACCGACCTCGGCCGCACCCTGAAATTGCTGCCCCTGCTGCAGCCGGGTCAGGTGGTCGTGGCGGCGAGCGGGATCAGAACCCGGCAGGACATCCGGCACTACCAGGCGCACGGGGTCTTCAACTTCCTGATCGGCGAAAGCCTGGTCCGTTCAGAAAACCCGGAGGGTTTTCTGAAAATGCTTCAGGGGGAAACAAATGATGTCTCGGAATGAGCCGAAATGCGTCAAAACCTCTCTCCAAAACCGCGCGACCGTCCAGGTCAAGGTCTGCGGGCTGACGCGGGTGGATGAGGCCGTGGCCTGCGCCCAGGCCGGTGCTGCGGCCATCGGTTGCGTGTTTTACGCCAAGAGCCCGCGTTGCGTCACCACCGCCACCGCACGCGCGATCCGCCACGCACTTCCGCCGGAAGTCGCCTGCGTGGGAGTTTTCGTCGACGAACCCTTCGAGAGCATCATGGCGATATCAGCCCACACCGGCTTCACCGCCGTTCAACTTCACGGGAGCGAATCACCTGAGGTGGTCGGGCGTCTGCGCCGCGAGGGGCTTTTCGTCATCAAGGCGCTTTTTGCCGACCGCCCGCCCCTCCTTGAAGAAGGGCCGCACTATTCACCGTCGGCTTTCCTGGTGGAATGTGGGCGGGGGCCGCTTCCCGGCGGAAACGCGCAGGATTGGGACTGGAGCAGGGCCGGCCCTTTCGCAGATCGCCATCCCCTGATCCTGGCAGGCGGGCTCACCCCTGAAAATGCCGCGCGGGCAGTTCGCGCGGCATTACCGGATGCGGTCGACGTCAGCTCCGGCGTTGAAGTCGGCCCGGGGCGGAAGGAGCTCCGCAAAATCGAACAATTCATTGCAGCCGTTAAAACGGCCAGCGCCAGAAGGAGGATATTCGCATGAACCTATCGCACGCGTCTTTGAAGGAGGCGCACGGCCGCCTGCCGGACGCCGCCGGCCATTTCGGTCCCTTTGGCGGCCGGTACATCGCCGAAACCCTGATGCCCGCCATTCTCGAGCTGGAGGAGGCCTACCGCCGCATCGCGCCGGCACCAAAGTTTCAGGAAGAACTCGCGCGACTGCTGCGGGACTTTGCCGGCCGCCCGACCCCTCTGTTTCTCGCCGAACGCCTGACCGCGCAGGCCGGCGGGGCGACCATCTACCTCAAACGGGAGGATCTCGCTCACACCGGCGCCCACAAGATCAACAACACCGTCGGCCAGGCACTGCTCGCCCGTTGGATGGGCAAGCGCAAGCTCATCGCCGAAACAGGTGCGGGCCAGCACGGCGTCGCCACCGCCACCACTGCCGCCCTGTTCGGCATGGGATGCCGCATTTTCATGGGCGTGGAGGACATCCGGCGCCAAGCCCCCAATGTCCAGCGCATGCAGCTGCTGGGAGCCGAGGTGGTGCCTGTTTCGAGCGGCACCGGCACCCTCAAAGACGCCATGAACGAGGCCATGCGCTACTGGGTGGAGGCCGTGGGCGACACGTTTTACATCATCGGCTCGGTGGCCGGCCCGCACCCCTATCCCATGATGGTGCGGGATTTCCAGCAGGTGATCGGCATCGAGGCTCGGCAGCAGATCCAGGCGGCAACCGGCCGGCTGCCGGATGCCCTCATCGCCTGTGTCGGCGGCGGCAGCAACGCCATGGGGTTGTTCCATCCCTTTCTGGAAGATGCGGTCGAGCTGATCGGCGTGGAGGCGGCCGGCAAGGGCATCGTCAGCGGCAAGCACGCGGCCGCCCTCGGCGCGGGCAGCGTGGGCGTCCTGCACGGCTCCAAGTCCTATGTCCTTCAGGACGCCGACGGCCAGATCCGGGAAGCCCACTCCATCTCGGCCGGCCTGGACTATCCCGGCGTCGGGCCCGAGCACGCCTACCTGAAGGAGACGGCGCGCGCCCGCTACGTCTCGATCACCGACGACGAGGCCCTGCACGCCTTCCAGACCCTGTGCCGCCTGGAGGGAATCATTCCGGCACTGGAAAGCTCCCACGCCCTGGCCTGGGCCATGCAAGAGGCCGGCCGGCGCCCGAAGCAGGACCTGCTCGTGGTCAATCTCTCGGGCCGCGGCGACAAGGACCTCGGGATCGTAGCCCCGCTGCTGCGGGATCGGAAGGAGGAACAAGCGTCATGAACCGGATCGATGCAACCTTTGAACAGCTGGCCGGCAAAAAAGAAAAAGCCCTGGTGGGATTTGTCACGGCCGGCGACCCCGACACGGGGCAGTCTCTCACGCTGATTTCCGCCATGTGCGCAGCCGGGCTGGATCTGCTGGAGCTGGGGGTGCCATTCTCGGACCCGACCGCGGACGGCCCGGTGATCCAGCGCTCCTCCGGTCGGTCCCTCGCGGCCGGAACCGACCTGGGCCATGTCCTGAAGATGATCGAGGCGCTGCGCCGTCGCACGCAGGTTCCGATCATCGTTTTCAGCTACTACAACCCCATCCTCGCATACGGGGCGGCGGCCTTTCACCGCGATGCCCTGAACGCCGGCGCGGACGGGGTCCTGCTGGTAGACGTGCCGCCGGAGGAGTCCGGCGAGCTGACCGCCCAGTGGCCGGACGACCGCCTGTGCCTGATCCGCCTGACGACACCCACCACCCCGCCGGAGCGCATGCAGCGGATCGCCGCCTCCGCTTCCGGCTTCATCTACCACGTCTCCAAGATGGGCGTCACCGGCAGCCAGGGGCTGCCGGTGGGGGAGATCGGCCGCAAGGTGCGGCAGCTGCGCTCGGTCACACGGCTCCCAATCTGCGTGGGCTTCGGGATCTCGACCCCGCAGGATGTCGCCGCCGTCGCCGGGCTCTGCGACGGGGTCGTGATCGGCAGTGCGTTCGAGCGGCTGATCGAGGAAAACATCGGAAAGCCGGATTTGCCGGACCTCCTCGCCGCCCGGGTCGCTGCTCTAAAACACGAAACCCGCCCACCTTCCTCTTGATCACCCGTGCGCCATGATTTAGGATCATGATCGGATCATAGCGCACGGCGGTGTAACTGCTCAGGGTTCAGGGTTCGGGGAATCAGCGAGGACAGACGCCATAATCCTCGGCCTCCTTCCTCACGAGCGAATCAGGCCAGCGGCGATCAGCCGCCGGCAACTGCTTCTTTCCTGAACCCCGAGCCCTGGCCGAGACCAGAGCACTTACCCTTCTTTTAGGAATATGGTGATGGCAATCCATTGGCACACGCAATCGGCCGAAAGCGTACTGAGGCACTGGTCCTCCTCCGAGGCCGGCCTCGCGGGGGCCGAAGCGGCGGAGCGGCTTAAGACCCACGGACTGAACGAGCTTGCGGAGCGCCGCGGCAAGGGCCCGTCCGCCATGCTGTGGGAGCAGTTCACCGGGACCATGGTGCTGATCCTGATCGCCGCCGGAATCCTCTCGGCTTTCCTCGGAAAGGGCACCGAAACCGCGGCGATCCTTGCCATCGTGGTGCTCTTCGCGGTCCTTGGCTTCGTCCAGGAGTACCGCGCCGAGCGCGCCATGACGGCGTTGAAGCAGCTGGCCGTGCCCGTGGTCCGCGTCCGCCGCGGCGGGACGCTGCTGGAGATGTCCGCCCGCGGGCTGGTCCCCGGCGACGTCGTCCTGCTGGAGGCGGGCAATGCGGTGCCCGCCGATGTCCGCCTGCTGGAAAGCGCCAGCCTCCGAATTCAGGAGGCGGCGCTGACCGGCGAGTCCGAGGCGGTCGAAAAGACGGTGGAAGCAATTCCCGAAGCCGCTCTGCCTGTGGGAGACCGCCGCAACATGGCCTACCTGGGAACCTCGGTCAACTACGGCCGCGGCAGCGCCGTCGTCGTCGCCACCGGGATGAAGACCGAACTCGGGAAAATCGCCGGCCTCATCCAGGACGTGACCCCGGAAAAAACCCAGCTGCAGCAACGCCTCGACCGAATCGGAAAAGCCCTCGCGGCCGCGGGCGGCATTGCGGCCCTGCTGGTGCTGCTGGTCGGTTGGTGGTGCGGCGAGCCCCTGGCCGACATGTTCCTCACGGCGGTCAGCGTGGCCGTGGCGGTGGTACCCGAGGGGCTGCCGGCCGTCGTCACCATCACCCTCGCCCTCGGGGCCCAGCGCATGCTGCGGCGCAACGCCCTCATCCGTAAACTGCCGGCCGTGGAGACCCTCGGGGCAGTCACCGTGATCTGCTCGGACAAGACGGGCACCCTCACCGAGAACCGCATGACGGTGACGGTGGTCGACGCGGCCGGCGGCGAGCGGTTGAAGCTCATGGAAAACCTGCGCCGGCACGCCCCGAGCGTCACGGCGGAGGAATGCCGCATCTCCGCCGACTGGGACCTGCCGCTGCCCATCCGCCTGGCGCTCGCGGCCGGGGCTCTGTGCAACGACGCCGTGCTCAAACCCGATCCCGGACCGGGATGCTTCCACGCCATCGGCGACCCGACCGAGGGCGCGCTGCTGGTGGCCGCAGCCCGCAGCGGAATGTTCCCGGACCGCCTGCAGTCGGCTGCACCGCGCGTGGCCGAAGTGCCGTTTGACTCTAACCGCAAGCGGATGACCACGGTCCATCGCCTGGCCGCAGACGGCGCGGCAACCGATGCGCTGCACGCCTTCAAGGGCACCGGACATGTGGCTTTCGTCAAGGGCGCCGTGGATGGCCTGTTGGCGCTCAGCACGCACGTCTGGGCCGCCGAGCGACCGGAGCCGCTCACCGATGCGCTGCGGGTAAAGATCCGCGAGACGAACGACGGTCTGGCCCAGGCCGGCATGCGGGTGCTGGCAGTGGCCTTCCGGCCGCTCGCGGCCGTGCTGCCAGTTGCCGACGCCGCCGACCTCGAGCGCGATCTCACGTTTCTCGGCCTGGTCGGGCTGATGGACCCGCCGCGGGCAGCGGTCAAGCCGGCCGTCGCCACCTGCAAGACCGCCGGCATCCGCACGATGATGATCACCGGCGACCATCCGCTTACCGCGCTCGCCATCGCCCATGATCTCGGCATCGCCGAGTGTCCGAAAGCGGTCACCGGCGAAGCCCTCAGCCGCATGGGTCCCTCGGAGCTCGCCGACCTCGTCGACCGGGTCTCGGTCTATGCACGGGTGTCGCCCGAGGACAAGCTGCGCATCGTGGACGCCCTCAGGCAACGGGGCCAAGTGGTGGCCATGACCGGCGACGGCGTCAACGATGCGCCCGCGCTCAAGAAAGCCGACATCGGAGTCGCCATGGGGATCACCGGCACGGACGTCGCCAAGGAAGCCGCCGACATGGTCCTGCTCGACGACAACTTCGCCACCATCGTGGCCGCCGTGGAGGAAGGCCGCGTGATTTACGCCAATATCCTGCGCTTCATCAAGTTCTCCCTCGGCGGCAACCTCGGCAAGGTGCTGGTCATGCTGGCAGCCCCCCTCTTCGGCATCAACGTGGCCCTGCGGCCGCTGCAGCTGCTGTGGCTCAATCTGCTCACCGACGGGTTGATGGGCCTGGGCCTGGGGCTCGAGCCGGCCGAGGCCGACACGATGCGCACCCCGCCGAGGATGCCGGGCGCGCCGGTGCTCGACCGGGCCTCACGGGTGCACATCGGCTGGACCGGCGTCGTGATCGGCGCCGCCACCCTGGGCCTGGGCGCCCTGTACGTCAACCCGGCGCAGCCGGAGGACACGACCTGGCAGACCATGATCTTTGCAGCCCTGGGCTTCACCCAGATCGGGCATGCCCTGGGATTGCGGGCATCCGGCCGGTCGGTGCTCTCCTTCCGGTCCAACCCTGCCATGGCGGTCCTGACCCTGACCACGCTGGTATTGCAACTGGGGGCCATCTACCTGCCCTTCATGGATCGATTTTTCGATCTGACGCCCCTTTCACTGATAGATCTGGGGATCGCTTTTGCAATGGGGATTTTGACGTGGGCGGGCGTGCAGTTTGAAAAAAAATCGCCGGCGGTGATGCCGCCGGCGATTTTTTAGATGGATGTAACCAACAGGACCGAAAACCTATCAGGTCTTTTTCAGCTTCTGAAACTCGCCATGCCAGCTGCATTTATTGCAAAAGGTCTCGGTCGTTTCCTGAACCTTCGGAACCGGGGCGTCTTGCGCATCCGCGCTGAAGCTGACCTCGCCGCCGGCTACGCTGAACTCACGGGTGTCGAACTCATCGTCCGGGTTTTTCACAAAAAAGTCCTGGCAGCCACAGATCGGACACTTCATCTTCTTTCCCCCCTTATAAATTTTCCGCCGTCGGCGGAAAATTTCAGGTGACCTTCATGAAGGCCTTCTTCTTGGCCTTGCAGACCGGGCACTCCTCCGGGGCTTCCTTCTCGCAGGTGTAGCCGCACACCGAGCAGACGTAGTAGTCCGCGTCCTCCGCGGTCTTGCCCAGATTGTCGATTGCCTTCTGGTAGAGCGCGGCGTGGACCTTCTCGACCTCGTTCGCGTAGGTAAAGGTGCGCACGGCGGCCTCGTTGCCCTCCGCCTTGGCCTCGGCGATCATGGGGGGATACATGGACTGGAACTCGTAGGTTTCGCCGCCGTGGGCTTCCTTGAGGTTCTCCAGGGTGCTCTTCACCCCTTTGAGCGTCCGCAGGTGGGTGTGGGCATGCACGGTCTCGGCTTCGGCGGCCGCCCGAAACAGCTTGGCGACTTGAGCGTAGCCCTCGGTCTGCGCCTTCTGGGCAAAGGCGAGATACTTCCGGTTGGCCTGGGATTCCCCGGCGAATGCATCCTTCAGGTTCTTTTCGGTCTTGCTCATTTCAATTCCTCCTTTTGGTTATGATGGGTTATGAGATGAAATCGTAAATGCAAAGCAATATGATTAACAAATAGCATGCCAACTGCGGCCCCCGGACGGATAATAAAAAAGTCATTTAATTCAAACTGGTTAAAGGCGAGTCGGCGCGTCGAACCGTTGGCGGCCTGCTGAAACCTGAGACATGCCGGGGCGGACTTGGCCGGGAATGCGCCCGGCGCATGCCGGCTCCACTCTTGGAATCCCGTGCCCGCCGGAACTCCGGGAGTGTTTCACTTATTTTCTGATGCACAAGTGTCTCAATACACCCTCGCCGGCAGACAACTCCCGCTCAAACCTTGGCCTGCTTCTCCTTCAACGCCGCGTGGGCGGCTGACAGGCGGGCGATCGGCACCCGGAACGGCGAGCAGGAGACGTAATCCAGGCCCAGCGTGTGGCAAAGCTCGATGGAAGCGGGGTCGCCGCCGTGCTCGCCGCAGATGCCGCACACCAGGCCGGGCTTGACCCGCCGCGCCTTCTCCATGGCGATGCGCATGAGCTCGCCCACGCCGTCGGGGTCGATCGTCGCAAACGGGTTGTCGGGCAGGATCCCCGCCGAAATGTAGGGTACGAGGAAGCTCGCCTCGGCGTCGTCGCGCGAGATGCCGAAAGTGGTCTGGGTCAGGTCGTTGGTCCCGAACGAGAAAAACTCGGAAAAGTCGGCAATCTTGTCGGCCGTGAGCGCCGCCCGGGGGATTTCGATCATCGTGCCGAACTTGTAGTTCACGGAGTCGTGTTGCTCATCCATGACCTTTTTCGCCTCGACCTCCAGCACCTCCCGCTGGCGCTTGAGCTCGTGGACGTGGCTGGTGAGCGGGATCATGATCTCGGGGTGCACGTCGACCCCCTCGCCCGCCACCAGGCAGGCCGCCTCGAACACGGCCCGCACCTGCATCCGCGTCAGCTCGGGGATCATGATGCCCAGGCGCACGCCGCGCATGCCGAGCATGGGATTGGATTCGTCGAGGGCCTTGGCGCGCTTGAGCAGGTTTTCCTTCAGCCGGATCTGCTCGAGCAGGTTGTCCACCTCGGCCAGGTTGGGGGCATGCTGCATGCGGATCTTGAGATCGGCCAGCTCGTGCATGAGTTCGTTGATGTTCGGCAGAAACTCGTGCAGCGGCGGGTCGATCAGTCGGATGATCACGGGCAGCCCGTTCATGATCCGGAAGAGCCCGGCAAAATCGTCACGCTGGAAGGGCAAGAGGGTCTCCAGTGCCTCGCGGCGCTCGCTCGGCCGGTCGGTCATGATCATCTTCTGGAAAAAGGCGAGCCGCGCAGGTTCAAAGAACATGTGCTCGGTGCGGCACAGCCCGATGCCCTCGGCGCCGTACTCGCGCGCGCGCTGGGCATCGCGGGGGTAGTCGGCGTTGGCCCGCACCCCCAGCCGCCGGAACTCGTCGGCCCAGCTCAGCAGTTTGATGAGCCAGGGATCCTTGATGTCCGGCACCACGGCCGCAAGCTTGCCCAGGTAGACCTCGCCGTCGGTCCCGTCGATGGAGATCCACTCGCCTTCCTTGATGACCTTGTCGCCCACCCGCATGAGCCGGTCGTTCAGGTCGATCTCCAGGGCCGAAACCCCGACCACTGCGGGTCTGCCGAACTGGCGCGCCACCAGCGCCGCGTGGCTGGTACGGCCGCCCCGACTGGTCAGGATCCCACGGGCGGCGAGCATGCCGTGCACGTCGTCGGGCTTGGTCTCGGGCCGGACCATGATGACGGCCTTGTTGTCGTTCCTGGCCCAGCTCTCGGCCAGGTCGGCGTCGAAAGCGACCATGCCCACCGCCGCCCCGGGCGACACGTTCAACCCCTTGGCGATGAGAGACCCCGCGGTCTTCGCCTCCTGTCTGGTGAGGTGGTCGAACTGGGGGTGCATGAAGAAGTCCACCTGATCGGGGGTCACCCGCAGCACCGCTTCCTCGCGGGTGATGAGCTTCTCGGCGGCCATGTCCACCGCGATGCGCACGGCCGCCTGGGCGGAGCGCTTGCCGTTGCGGGTCTGCAGCATCCACAGCTTGCCCTTTTCGATCGTGAACTCGACGTCCTGCATGTCCCGGTAGTGCAGCTCGAGCCGCTTGGCGATGTCCAGGAACTCGGCGTAGGCCTCGGGCATCTCCTTGCTCAGCTGGTTGATCTCCTTGGTCATGCGGATGCCGGCCACCACGTCCTCGCCCTGGGCGTTGGTGAGGTAGTCCCCCTCGATGTCATGCTCGCCGGTGGTGCTGTTGCGGGTCATGGCGACCCCTGTGGCGCTGGTCTCGCCCATGTTGCCGAACACCATGGCCACGACGCTGACGGCGGTCCCCAGATCGTGGGCGATCCCGGCGGCATTGCGGTAGTCCACGGCGCGCTTGCCGTTCCAGCTTTCGAAAACCGCGGCAGTCGCCATCCGCAGCTGCTCGTGGGGCTCTGCGGGGAAATCGCGGTTGGACATGCGTCGGAAGATCTTCTTGAACTCCGCGATGACCGCCTGGAGCTCCTCGGCGGTGAGCTCGGAGTCGACCTTGACGTTGGCCTTGCGCCGGGCCCGGGTGAGCACCTCTTCGAACGGCTCGTCCGCGAGCCCCATCACGACACCGCCGAACATCTGGATCAGCCGGCGGTAGGAGTCAAAGACGAAGCGCGGGTTGGCGGTGAGCGCGATCATGCCCTGGGTGGTGTCCTCGTTCAGGCCGATGTTGAGCACCGTGTCCATCATGCCCGGCATGGAGAACTTCGCGCCCGAGCGGCAGGAGACAAGCAGCGGGTTGTGCGTATCGCCGAACTTCCGGCCGCTCAGCACCTCGACCTTCTGCAGGCCGGAGATCGTCTGTTCCCACATACCGGCGGGGAAGGCGCCGCCGTGGGCAAGGTACTCGTTGCAAGCCTCGGTACTGATGGTGAAGCCCGGCGGTACCGGCACCCGTATGCGCACCATCTCGGCCAGGTTCGCCCCCTTGCCGCCGAGCAGCCCGCGCACCGCATCCCATGAAGCGCCGATGTAGGCCTCGGCCTGGTCCAACTCATCAAAGAGATACACCCATTTCCTGTCCATGCTGACCTCCTCACGGGGCTATGGGTTGGAAGGCTGCCGGTGTTGCATTCATCATCGAGCACCCGGGTGCCGGTCGAAAAAAACGATGCGGAAGCAGAAGTGCTGCGACGGAAAGGACGTAGAACAGTTTATTTATGACACAAGCCGATTTGGCAAGTCAAGTCAACGTGACCGGCCGGCTCCCCTTGCGCCCGGAATCATGCGTGTTATTCTAAGGATTATTTTGTCCACGACCCATTGACGCGATTGAAACGGGAGGCCTCACATGGAATCCAATTGGGAGAAAAAACTCGCCTGCGCCAGCCAATGCCATCACTGCCGCAAACCGTTGGGGCCGAAGGACCCCCGCGTACTTTCAGTGTTCGATCACCAACCGATCTGCCCGGCCTGCAAACAGGTCGAGGAGACCCGGCCCGATTTCGCCGACCAGTCCAAGCGGATGGTCGCCGACTGCATCTCCACAACCGGCAAACCCTACGGCGACCCGGCCGGCTATTGCTTTCACCACTTCTGCCCATTCACGTGCAAAGACTAAATTGTCGTCGGCTCCCGCCGCCGGCAATTTAACCTTCTTCGATGGCGATGCCAGCCGACCTCGTGTTCAACCGGACGCCCAACCGCTTGTCCTTGACAACCCACATAGGCTTTTCATAGGATACCTCACTCCGCTTGCCAGGGTGTTTAAAAACAAGCATCAGGCCGTCAGCCAAGACGGATATAAGCTTGAGGCAAGAGGCTTAAAGCTCGAGGCTCAAAACAAATTCAGACCCGATCAGATAGGCTTCGAGCTTCCAGCTTCCAGCCGATTGCATGTGAGCACTTGCAATAGCAGCACAACGCCGGATCACGGCCTGAGACGCAGTTTTTCAACACCCTGATAGAATCGGCCGAGAAGCTGGAACTCACCTGAACCGGAAAGGAGCGAGGTATGAAAGATGTCGTGATTGCATCGGCGTGTCGAACTGCCATCGGGGCTTTCGGCGGGACGTTGAAGGATCTGCATGCGGCTAAAATCGCCTGTGTGGCCATGCAGGGTGCCGTCAAACGGGCGGGAATCGACCCGGCCGTTATCGACGACGTGCGCTTCGGGTGCTGCCTGGAGCCGGTCGACACCATGAACGTGACCCGCATCGCCGCACTGCTGGCCGGCATCCCGGACACGGTCACCGCGGCCACGATCAACCGCGTGTGCATCTCCGGCATGGAAGCGACCATCTCGGGCATGGCCATGATCCAGGCCGGCATGGCCGAGGTGGTTCTGTCCGGGGGGGTCGAACACATGTCCGGCGCCGCCTATTCCGTTCCCAACGCCCGCTGGGGCTGCCGGCTGCAGGACCAGGTGTTCGTCGACAACGTCATGCGCGGGCTCCACTGCGGCTCCCACCTGATCCCGCATCCCGAGGATGGGCCCGTCGATGCCTCCACGCCGCCGCTCAGCCTGTTCAAGGGCAAGCCCTACATCATGGGCGCCACGGCGGAATTCGTAGCCCAGCACCTGAACATCAGCCGGGAGGAGATGGACATCGTCGCCCTGCGCAGCCACAACAGCGTCGAGCGCGCGACAAAAAACGGGGATTTCAGGGACGAGATCGTGCCGGTCAAAATTCCTCAGCGCAAGGGCGACCCCATTGTCTTTGACAAGGATGAGCACTTCCGGCCGGGCATCACGCTGGAGCAGCTCGCCAAACTCGCGCCGGCCTTCGTGCCGCAGGGCGGCAAGGTCACGGCTGGCAACTCCAGCGGCATCAACGACGGCGCGGCCGCGATGCTGATCATGTCGGCCGAGAAAGCCAAGGAGCTGGGCATCAAACCCCTGGCCCGCATCCGGGCCGTCGGCCGCGGCGCCTGCCACCCTTCCGTCATGGGCCTTTCGCCGGTGCCGGCCGTCAAGCACTTAATGGCCAGAAGCGGGCTTGCGCTCGCAGACTTCGAACTGATCGAAGTGAACGAGGCCTTCGCCGCCCAGTATCTCGGCGTAGAGAAGGAGCTCGGCCTGAACCGGGAGATCACCAACGTGAACGGCTCGGGCATCGGACTGGGCCACCCGGTGGGGGCCACCGGCGCCCGCATCATGATCACCTTAATCCACGCCATGAAGCAGCGCGGCAAGCAACTGGGTCTGGCCACCCTCTGCGGCGGGGGCGGGGTGTCCATGGCGTGCGCCATCGAAATGCTCTAGCAGGCTGACCATAAACGCCCACCTGCGGCGTTACGCTCATCCCGAGGCACTGCGGCGTACTGAACAGTACGCCTCGTACCTCGGAATTTCGCGTGCCTTGCATCTGGACATTTCTGATCAACCTGCAAAAGGAGGAAAAAGATGAAATCCACTCTCGGCATTTGGGTCGTTTTGTTTCTCTTCTTGGTTACATCCGCCCAAGCGGCGGATGAACTGGCAGAGGCGGACCGGTTGTTCGCACAGGGCGGCCTGCAGAACCTTCAACAGTCGATTCCACTCTACCTCAAGGCGGTGGAACAGAACCCCGGCAGTTTCGAAGCCAACTGGAAATGCGCCCGCGCCCATCGGGAATACGCCAACCAGGCCAAACGACAGGATGCGGCGGACTGGAAGAAAATCTGCGCCGAGCATGGCAAAACCGGCATGCAGTATGCCCAGAAAGCCATCGACCTTCAGCCGGACAAGCCCGACGGGTACTACTACTACGGCGTCAACGTCGGCATCTACTCGGACGGGGTGAGCATTGTCACGGCCCTCGCCGAAGGCCTCAAGGACAAGACCCAAAGCAGCTTCGAGAAGGCCTACGCAATCGACAAGAACTACAAGCAAGGCGGACCGATGCTTTCCCTGGGCCGCTTCTGGTCCGTGCTGCCCTGGCCGTTGCGCGACCGCCCAAAGGGGCTCGACTACTTCCGGGAATACCAGAAAGCCGGCTATTTCGATTCCAACATCGAGGCCCACCTGTTTCTTTCCGAGCTGCTGATTCAAACGGGCGGTGACGCCAACAAAGCCGAAGCGAAAGGCTACCTCGAAAAGGCAGCCCAGTCCCCGGACGCGTATTTCAAGAATTGGGCAGTCAAACTGCTGGCCGAGATCGGGCAGTAAGGCGCATCGGCGGGCCCGGTGACGGTCACAAGGGTGCACCGCGGTAGCACCCAGCGGACGGGACCCGACACCGGTCCAGGGAATCTTCGACCGCAAGGAATACGGTCATTTTCTGATTCGCTCGCATTCCCCGCAGCAAACTGCGGGGAATGCGAGCGCTGTTCGGTTCATGGCGGCTGGCGTTGAAACTTTGGCCGCATCAAAAATGCACAGGATGATTGGAAGCTTGGTGCGGTCCTTGACATCGGCAGTGTCGATCCGCTTTTTCAATCACATTGAAAACCAATTTTTCATCCTCCGGAGTCTGCACAGCCGCAACATCTATTCCGCAACAATCCCTTAAGGAGGGCTGAACGTGAAAGAGCGTCAGGGTTAAATCCGGCTGATCCCGAAGAATCCCGCATACATATTCGAGGGCTTTGAATGAATCCGTAGAGCCGTCCACGGCCAGCAGAATTTCTTTGGCGATGATCTCGCCGTCGACAACGCATACCGGAATAGACGATATCACCGTATTCGACCTTGAAGAAATCGGTGGTGTCCACATGAATTCTCAGATTGGAAACATCCTTTTCCGATAACCATCGTAAAGCAAGCCTGGAATATTCCTCCTTGAGCGACGGCGTAATCCTCATAATAAATCCTGCTGACTGGGGTGCGAAAACGAAAGCGCCGTTTGTGGGTCATGGAATATGCCGGGCACACTGCTCCTCGTCCAAGCACCCCATTATGTTCTCAACCCTTGGACATCGCGGTGATCACGGCGACCAGCACGCCGCCTGCCAAGGCAACCAGACTGAACTTCTTATTTTCCTGCTCCGCCCGCGGCAGGAGGTGAGTGGCGCCGACATAAACCAGCGCACCTGCTGAAACAAAGTGTGTTGGTCGATCTGGCTGATGACAGGATAGGAAACCAGCATCCCCAAAGGGGTGGTGGATAGCGCCATCCAGAAGGTATTTTCCATGCGCATTATCCTTAACCTTCGTCAGGGCGTAAGATCCACCGCTGGCGCAGCCCGCGGCTTATGGCCATTCAGGCGATAGGCCCAGACCGGCTGTTTAGGCCTACGTCGGTCGCTTTACCGTCAATACCGGGCAGATTGACAGGCGAACGACACTTTCGGCCACTGAGCCGAAGAATATTCGCCCCCAACCGGATTGGCCATGGCTGGCCAACACGATCAAGTCCGCGGCTTCCTCTTCGGCCAATTGCACGATTGCGTCGGCCGGCCTCACAAGCATGTCACCGATGATCTGGAACCGGCATTTAATCTGGCTGGGAACCGCCTCCTTTATCAGGCGCGTCATTGCCTCGTGGGCATTGGCTTGCCGACGTTGCATGTTGGTTTTGCGCTGAAAAGAACCCGATTTCCACGACGCCAGAGTGATTACGTGAACCAGGATCAGTTCAGCAGAAAATTTTTCAGCCATCTCAACCGCCGCGTCCACCCCTCTCCGGGCGGGCTCGCTGAAATCGGTCGGACAGACAATTTTTTTGGTCAGAAACAGCATTGGGCTTCCTCAGTCTTTATTCACAGGTAAACTTCTCAAGTTTTTCTTGATGGGTTTCGCATATTCAGCGGTAGACCAACACCGGAATCTTGGAATGGGTCAGCACCTTTTGGGTTTCGCTGCCTAGCAGCAGACCCTCCACACCGCGCCGTCCGTGGGAGGCCATGATGATAAGATCGCAGTCCCTTTTTTGGGCGGCCTCGATTATGGCTTCATACGGCTGGTCGCTTTTTTCATGAGCGGTTTCGCAGGGTACGCCCGCTTCTTTGGCCGCCTTTTCGATCGCGAGCAGGTTTTTGTTCGCTTCCGCTTGGATTGCTGCTGTAGCCTGCTTTTTGAATTCCGGTCCGATTTCCGAATCGTATCTGAAATAGGCCAGCTTGGGTATCACGCAAAAGCCCGTCACTCTAGCATTGATGGTTTTTGCAAACTGAATGCCTTTTCGCATCGCAGTCTCGGATAACGGCGAACCATCGGTCGGGAGCAAAATGTGCCTGAACATGTTCACCTCCTATTTGTTTTGGACCTCGGCCGCGATCTGTTGCTTTTTCCAGGCATGATCCGCATCCGCGCCAGAAAAGTGCCGATCACTTTTCCGCATCCAGAACGGCACGTAAGGCCGATGTTCCGCATTCAGGACGCAGTTCTTCTGCGGATGCGCGCTGCGGGATACTGACCCGGAAAATGCTGCCCTGGCCGACAACCGACCGGGCCTTGATCCGGCCGCCATGCTGTTCGACGATTTTCTGGGTGACGAACAACCCCAGTCCCGTGCCCTCCGCGCCCTTGGACGAGAAAAAGAGCGCAAAAATTTTTTGCTGGGTCTCGCTGTCCATCCCGGCGCCGTTGTCGCCGATCTCGAAGACGATGTCGTCGGCCTCGCGCTGCGCATTGAAAACGATCCGGTGATCCGTCTTGGAACCATCTTTCAGGCAGGCATCCACGGCGTTGTCGAAAATATTCGCCAGGGCCGCCTGCAGATAGGTGGGATCGGCTTCGAAGTCCCCGGCCGCGGGATCCACCTCGCTCACGAACTCGATGTGCTGCTCTCGGATCCGCTGGCCGAAGAGGGTGGCCAGCTGGCCGGCAAAGCGGGCCACGTCCACGCGCTCCGTTTTGAGTTCCCGTTCCTTGGCATAGTAAAGGATGTCGAGCATCATCTTACGGATGCGCGCAATCGTCAGCTTTACCGCCAGCCACCCTTCGGTGAGGGTTTGCGGGTCTTTCTTGGAAAGCCCGGAGTCCACCAGATAGATGCCGCCGTCCAGCCCCGTGAGCAATCCCTTGATGCCGTGGGAGATGGAGCCGATCATCAGCCCCAGCGACGACAGGCGGCTCTGGAGCTCGGATTTCTCCCGGATGAGCTGCTCCAGGTGCTCGGTATACTCTTTCAGCTGGCGTCGGGTGACAATGCGCTCCTCGGCCCGGCGCAGCGCGATTTCGAGGACATCGATGTTGATCGGCTTGGTGATGAAATCCGTGGCCTCGCACTTGAGGCTGCGGATCGCCAGGTCGAGGTCGCCATGGCCGGTGATCATGATGACTTCGGTTTCCGGGTCCTCCTGCTTCAACTTCTGCAGCAGGTCGATCCCGTCCATCCCCGGCATCTTGATGTCCGTCACCACGATCGGCGGCAAGGCCTCCCGGAACAACCGCAAGGCCTGCTCCCCATCCCCGGCCGTGAGGACATCGTGCCCCATGTCGACGAGGGCCATGGCCAGGACATCGCGGATGTCCTGTTCGTCATCAACGATGAGAATCTGCCGTTTCATGCGGCTGTCCCGTCGCGGGGAATTCCAACACGAAGCAGGCGCCCCGGGCGCTGTCGCGGTGGAGCCGGATGGTGCCCCCGCACTCCTGAATGATGCCGTAGCTGATGGAAAGTCCCAAACCCGTGCCCTTGCCGACTTCCTTGGTGGTGAAGAAGGGCTCGAAGATCTTCTCGGCCAGGCCCGGCGGGATCCCTTTGCCGGAGTCGCGCACTTCGCAAATGACCTGATGCCCGTCATACCGGGTCTTGAGCGTGATGGTCTTGCGGCCCGGCGCAGTGTCCTGACCGGCCCACTTCTCCTCGATGGCGTCCCGCGCGTTGAGCAGCAGGTTGATGAACACCTGCTCCAGGCGGCCGGGGTCGGCGAGAATCCCGGGAATGTTCGGCTCGAGATCCCACACGACCTCGATGCCGCGCAGCCGCAGCTGCTGACTGAAGATTTCGAAGGCCTTGCCCAGGATCTCCTCCAGCCGAACCTTTTCCAGGCGCAGATCGGACTTGCGCGCGAACTGGCGCATGTGTTCGATGATGCGCGTCGCCCGGTCCACGTTGCTGTCGATTTTCTTCAGCATGGGGTGCAGGATGTCGTCCTGAACCGGTTCGTTCCGCTCGAGCTTTTTGACGAAAAAACTACTGGCCGTCTTGATGACGGACATGGGCTGATTCAGCTCGTGCGCCACGCCCGTCGCCATCTCCCCCAGGGTGGCCATCTTGCTGGCCTGGATCAGTTTGCGTTCGGCTTCGAGGCGCTTGGTGATGTCGCTGGTCGTCACCAGCAGCACCTGCCGCCCCGGGTATTCCGAAGGCGAGACCCGGACGTTGACAAAAAGGTGGCTGCCGGCCTTGTTGCGGTGCCGCACTTGGTTCAGGACGTCGGCCTTGTGCAGCTGCTCGGCATACCCCTCCCGCTCTTCCTCCGGGAAAAAGTCCAGGAAGGACCGGCCGATGATCTCGTCCTTGTCGTAGCCGTAGACCGTTTTGACGCTCTCGTTGCAGTCGACGATCTCCAGGGTGTGGCTGTCCAGCACGAACACCGGGTTGGGAATATGGTTGAAGATTTCATGGTACTTGCGTTCGGACTTGCTCAGTTGCACCTCCAGCAACTTGCGTTCGGTGATGTCGAGGCTCATCTCCAGCGCCGCGACGATCTCTCCCTGGGTATTGCGAATCGGCGAGGTCCGGAAGATCCAGTGGGCCTCGGATCCGTCCTTGTTCACGCCGGCCTCCTCCCCCTGGTGGGGCAGCCCGTCCTCAAAGGTCAACGCCACCTGGCAGTTGGGGCACTTCTCGCTCCGCCCCTTGTAGGCCTGGTAACAATGATCGCCCGGGCCGGGACCGAACCGTTCGGAAAACTCGCGATTGTAACGCAGCAATTTGAAGGTGCGGTCTTGGACGGTGATCAAGCACGGCACATGTTCGAACAGGTTCTGGTATTCATTGCGCTGCTCGTTGAGCTCCGCCTGCTTCTGGGCGATCTCCCGGCTCATGGCGCCGATCGCCGTGGCCAGCTGACCCATTTCGTCTTTGCGGCCGATCGGGATCTTCTCCGGATAAACGCCCCGGGCGATCTGGCGCGTGCCTTCGATCAGCTGCTGCACCGGGCGATTGACGAATCGGAACACCAAAATGCCGACCATGCTGGAAATCAGCAAGAAGGCAAACCCGGCCAGGCCGACCATTCCCTTTTTGGCCTGCAGAATTTCCCGGTCGGTTTCCTGGAGTGACACCACGACATCCAGGGCCCCCAGAACCTTCTTGTCTTCCGGGTGAACGTGGCACGCGTCGGTGGCGCATCCCGGCTCATTGAAGATGGGACTGATGATTCCCAGCAGCCGGTAACCTTGGTCGGAATCTAACAACCGCGTTCTTTCCTGAAGGCTCAATTCCACCAGCGGGGGTTCCGTCCGGTGGCAGATGTCGCAAGCCTCGGCCTTGATGTTGGTGGTCGTGTCGATCTCCGCCCGGTGGTTGGAATACTTGATCTGGCCCTGCTTGTTGTAAATCCGGATGTATTGGATCTCTTCCAGCTTGCCGATATTGGTGATGATCTGGTTGATGTCGTCCCGGGAGTTCAGCATCATGGCATAGTGGGTGCCGAGCTTGATGGTGTTGGTCAGCCGGTCGGTGCCCACCACGATGTTCTCCGTGAGCTTGGCCTCCTGGTAGTCGATGTTGAAGTAGGCCCAGGTGGCGATGCACACCAGCAGGGTGAGCCCGACCGCCAAAATGAGCCGGAACACCAGGCGGTGCCGCAACTGAAAAATGCGCTCGATCAGCATGGATATCCTGCCTTCCGTGAAACCGCAGGCACGCTGCCGTGCAGCAGCGTCCGGTCCATGACGGGGGCGGCCCTTACCAGGGAATGTCACGATGCCGACGCGTGAACCCGGTATCGCCAATCCCCCGTGAGGGCCAGGTTGTAACCCAGTCCCAGATCGCTTTCCGGCAGCCCCATGGCGAGCCCAATGAGCTGCGGCAAGTACAGGACACTGATGTGCAGGTCCATGTGCTGCGACCGGGAAACGGTGTTCTGGAAGGCCTCCAGGTTCATCTGGCACATGGGGCACACCGTGACGATGACGTCCGCTTCCCGGGCTGCTTTTAATATGCCCGCCACCAGGCTGATCCCCACCTCGGGCTGGGTGTTCATGTGGGACGCCCCGCAGCAGTGGCCTCCCATCGGCCATGGGAAAACCTCCGCGCCGAGAGCCCGGATCAGGGGTTCCATGGAGGTCGGCATCTCGGGGTCGTCGAAGACCGTGTAAGGCCGCAAACACTGGCAGCCGTAATAAGGGGCGATGCGCAGCCCGTCGAGCGGCCGCACGACCTTGGGGTGAATCGCCGCTGGTCCCAGGTCCGAGGCCAGCACGTCCAGCAGATGACGAACTCGCACCCGCCCCTGAAATCGCAGTTCTTCCCCTTCCAGAAGGGTGTTGATGGTCGACCGCAGGGACGCGTCCGTCCGGGTCTTCTCCTCGACATGTTTCAGGTTCAGGTAGCAGGCGCTGCACGGCACCAGCACGTCCCGAGCTTCCGGGTGCCGTTCGGCCAGTGCCAGGTTGCGGGCCGGCAGCGCTAGGGCGAGCAATTCGCCCGTGGCCTCGGCCGCAGAGGCGCCGCAGCAGGTCCAACCCTCGATCTCCAGGAGTTCCACCCCCAGCGCGGCCATCACCCCCCGGGTGGAGCGGTCGTACTCGACCGCCGTGCCTTCCAGGGAACAGCCGGGGTAGTAGTGAACCTTCATCGGCCCTCCTCCAGTTCGATCGCCTTGCGAAAGATCGCCTCCAGCGGGCGTTTGCGCCGCATGGGCCACCGCAGCGACAGCTTGCCCTTGGCGATGAGCCTCAACCCCAGGGATGTGTAGCGCAGGGGCAGCAGCGGGTTCTTCATTTCGGCGAAGTACAGGGTCATGAACTCCAGCTCGTTCACCCGGCCATGGCGGCGCACGCTTTCCATGAACTGCCGGTAAAAGGCGGTGCTCGCCTTGTGCCGCGTGAGCCGGTGCCGGGCCCCCAGCCGCTTGAGTGCATGCATGGCATCCGTCAAGGGAAGGCCCCGCGGGCAGCGCAGGGTGCAATAATAGCAGGAGGAGCACAGCGTGAAGGTCCGGCTGCCGAAGACGGCTTCCGGCTGCCCCAGCATCACGTGCTGCCACAGCTGCCGCGGCGTCAAGTCCATCGCAAACGCGTTGGGGCAGGAGCCCGTGCAGGTGCCGCACTGGATGCAGGCCTGGATCATCTGGCGCACGTGTTCCAAATCGTCGAATGCGTGAGTCGCTGTGCTATCGGCAACGGCTGACGGATTCATTCCATTCCCTCCTGCCATTTATTTAATTTTTGTTGCCGACAGAGAGTCGGCAACAAAAATTAAATAGCGGCGTCGATCATGGCCAGCATCTGCTGCGCGGGGAACCCCTCCACTACGGAGGCGTCGTTCGGGCAGACGGCCGCACACGCCCCGCACCCCTGGCACATGGCCGGGTTGACCACCAGGCGTTCCTGATTCTCGTCGATGGCCCGCGCCCCGTAGGGGCAGGCGTTGATGCACTGCTCGCAGAGACTGCACAGGCTGTGACGCACGCTGGCCACCACCTTGCCGGTGGCCAGCCGCTCCCGGGAGAGGATGCGCAGCGCGCGCTGGGCGGCGGCCTCGGCCGTAGCGATGGACTCCGCGATGGTGCGCGGGGATAGCGCCAGCCCGCAGGCGAACACCCCTTCCTTCAGGGAGTCCACCGGCCGCCACTTCGACTCGGCCTCCTCGAAAAAGCCGTCGCGATCCCGGCGCACGCCGAACGCCTCCGCCAGCTCGCGGGGAAAAGCGGGGACGATGCCCGTGGCCAAAATCACCAACTGGGCCTCGATTTTCAGAGGGCGTCCGAGGACCGGTTCGTCCACCGTCACGCTGACCCCGGCCCCGGCCGTCTCCACGAGCGGCGGGCGGTCCACGGAGTACGGAACGAAGACCACACCGGCCGCCCGCGCCCGGGTGAAGGCCGCTTCGCTGAACCCGGTGGTCATCATGTCCCGGTGCAGGACGAAGAGGTTGGCCTGCGGGTTGCGCTCCTGGATGAGGAGGGCATGCTTCAGCGCGGTCGCGCAGCAGACGCGACTGCAGTAATTCCGAGGTTCCTGGCGGGAGCCCACGCATTGGATCATCACCACCGTGTCCAACAAAGCCGCATCGAGGCGGCCGTCGGCCAGCCGCCGTTCCACATCAGACTGGGTCAGCACGGCCGGGCCGACGCCCGGGGGGGATGCCGGAGCCGGGGCTTCGGTGCCGCCAGTGGCCAGGATAGCTACACCGTGTTCGAGCTGGAGCACCCGGTTTTCAGGGCCCTCCACCACGGTGGCAAAGGCGCCGACCTCACCGTGGGCATGCATCACTCGCGATTCGGTGTGCACATGGATGCGGGGATGCTTCTCAATCCGTTTCACGGTGTCGTTCAACAGCGCCTGGACGTCCTGACCCTCGAGCGTGCGCCGGATCCAGGTGAGGTTTCCGCCCAACCGCTCGCTCGCCTCCACCAGGTCCACCCCGTAGCCGTGTTCGGCCACCGTGAGAGCGGCGGTCATTCCCGCAATGCCCCCGCCGACGACCAGCGCGCGGGGTTCGACACGGATTTCCGGAACCGGGTCGAGGTTTAGCCACTTGAGCCGGGCCACCCCGGCCCGCAGCTGCGCCAACGCCTCCCTGGGCGATGGTTCCTCGGCCGATGCCATCTCCCAGGCAGCGATGGTGATCACTTCCACCAGAGAGGGGTCCAGGCCGCATTCCCGGCTCAGATCCTTGAGCACGCGCTGGTGCACGTGCGGCAGGCAGGCGCCAATCAACAGGCGGTTGGGGGCCACCTTGCGGACGCGCGCGGCCAGCTGCTCCAACCCGCCTTGGGTACAGAGATCCTCGATAACCTCAACGGCAGGCACCGCCGGGTCGGCCCGGAGCGCGTGGGCCAGGAATTCCACATTCGCGGCGGGGATCGTGGGGCGGCCGCAGCGGCAGACCGCCACCATGATGCGGGCCGGCTCGCGCGACAGGCTCACCGGCAGGCTCGACGCAGATTCCTCCAGCGCCAGGCTGCCGCCGGCCGTGTGGATCACCCGGGAGGCATTGGCGGCGGCGGCAGAGGCCTGGATCACCGCCTCTCCGATGTCCTTCATGCCGCCGAAAGCACCCCCTACGAAGATGCCCGGCTGGCGGGTGCGGCTCAGGGAGAACAGCTCGGCCTCAATGAACCCCCAGGGGTTGAGCGGCAGCTCCAGCCGGCCGGACAGGTCCGCTGACCCGTGCGCCGGGCGCTGCCCCACCGCCAGCACCACCATGTCGAAAGGCTCGTCGCGGCAGGCCCCGACCGGGTCCGTCCAACGAATGTGAAGCCCGCCGTCCGAGTCACCCACCACCGAATGGGCCCGCGCCCGCTCGAACCGCACGCCGTGCAGGTGCTCGGCGTCGTCCCGAAAGCGCTGGAAACTTTTCCCGAAGGTTCGCATGTCCATGAAGAAGATGGCCGCTTCAAGATCACCGCCCGCGCGCTCCTTGGCCAGCACGGCCTCTTTGATCGACACCATGCAGCAGATGTTCGAGCAGAAATCGGCATCCAGCTGCACATCGCGCGAGCCCACACACTGGATCCAGGCAATCTTGCCGACCGGCCGCCCGTCGCTCAGGCGGACGAGGCGCCCGCCCGTGGGGCCGGTACCGCTCAACAAGCGCTCGAATTCGACCTGGGTCAGGACATTGGGCTCCATCCGGTAGCCGAAGGTGTTCTTCCCGGCGGCCGGGTCGTAGAAGTCCGTCCCGCCGCAGAGCACCAGCGCCCCGGTCTCGATCTGCCGGGCCTCGGCCGCCTCGAGCCGCTGGTAGACCTTCTCCACCTTGGGCAAAAGGCTGTCCACCTCGAAGGGCTTGATGAGGTAGTCCAGCGCGCCGATCTTCATCGCATCCACCGCGGTTTCCACGGTGGCGTAAGCGGTCATCATGACCACGGCAAGGTCCGGCGACCGGCTCTTGGCGCGCTCGAGCACCTCCACCCCGTCCATGCCCGGCATCTTGATGTCCAGCAGCATGAGGTGGAAAGTCCCGGCGTCGAGGGCGTCCAGCGCTTCGCTGCCGGATGCGGCCATCGCCACCGTATATCCCTCTTCTGCGAGCCATTCCTTCAAGGAGTCGCGTACCACCAGTTCATCGTCCACCACCAGAATGCGGAATTTTTTGCGCTCCGTCTCCGGCATGCGAATGGCATCCGTGGGGCAGACCTCGGCACAGGCCCCGCAGCGCGTGCAGGCCGCCGTGTCGACGACGTAGGCGTTGGGAATGTTGTGGGGCACGGGCAGGTAAATGGCCTTGCGTGTCGCCAAGCCGGCGTTGAAGCCGTCGCGGACCTTTACCGGGCAGACCGGCACACAGCGGCCGCAACCGACGCAGCGCCCCGGATTGACCCAGGAGGGCTGCTGTTTGACCGTCACCCGAAACTTGCCGGGATCCCCCTCGATGGCGGTGACCTCCGTGGAGAGCAGGATGTCGATGTTCTCGTGAAACAGCCCCCGGCGCAGGCAATGCTGCGAGGCGGCGTCGCGCCGGACCAGCGGCAGCATCTGGCACATGCCGCAGTGGTCCGTGGGAAACTGGTAGTCGAGCTGGCTCAGGATGCCGCCGACGTGCGGCGCCCGGTCCACCAGGGTCACCCCGTACCCATACTCGGCCAGGTCGAGGGCCGCCCGGATGCCTGCGATCCCTGCGCCGACCACCATGGCTGTGCCAACTCTACGTTTCACGATGTCCTCCATCAGTTACCTGGCGGGAGATCATTTTGCCTTCCGATGCGTCGTTATTCAAAGCGGCTCCCAATCCATCTTCCGGGCCGATTGGCCACCCGGCAAATTCGAAGCACGGATTTCAATATTCGTACTGCTTCGCGGAACTATCCCCCGACGGCCGCCGACCGGCGGCTGATTCCGACAACCTCGGGAAATTCCGATTCCTTGAATACCGAAAGCGGCGGAGCCTCCTCCAGATTCCGCCCCGCTTCGTATTCGAACGCCTGCTGGGTGTAACGGGCAACGGTCCGGAAGACCTCCATCACGGGAATCTCGTTGGGACAGGCGTTGGAGCATTGCCCGCAGCCGACACAGGCCGTGCTCATGTGCGCCAACCGTGTCAGGTGATAAAACAGAGTGTCGGTGGGCATCTTGAGCGCGCCCTTGCGACCGGCCCACTCCAGGTACTGGGCCGGCTCGTGGGTGAACACATCGGTAACGAAAACACACTCCTTGCAGTAGCACACCGGGCAGGCGACCCGGCAGTTGTAGCAGTTGATGCAGTTGGCGAAATACGCGGCCGCCTTGTCGATGCCGTCGATGGCAACGAGCGTCCGCGAGAACATCTCGTCGCGGTATGCGCAACGCCGGACCGCCAGGGCATCCAGCGCCGCCTGGCGCGTGGCCGGCGCCTCAACCGGTGCGAGCCCCAGGGCGTCCACCAGTTCCCGGCCCGCCGCCGACCGCGCCTCCAGCGTCAAAAAGCCGCCTTCGCCGGCCCCGAGAATCCCGATGTGAACATCGGCCTGGGGCGGCACCGGGAACTCGCAGGCCCGGCAGGCCGGGGCCAGCTCCGCTTGAAGGCGCTCGCCGGCAAGCGTGCGCCGTACGAACTCCACCGTGGCGGCCGGGGGGTCCGCCCCTGCAAAGCGAATGTAATCCTGGTTCTGGAAGGCCCCCAGACAGTCCACGCTGATCAAGATCACCTCGTCCGTGCGGGCCTGCTTGAGTTTCACCAGCTCCACAAATGCCCGGATCTCGCAAGGCCGCAGCACCGCCGCCCACCGTACCCCCATGGGCTTGCGGGCCAGCCGCGAGGCGATGCGCGCGGCGTTCATCGGAAAGCAGGGTGCCAGCGGATCCACCCCGTCCATCTGATCGGCTCGGGCGACCAGAGCTGGCATGACCATGGTTTTCATGGGCAGGTGTCGCGGTGCAAGCACCGCGCGGACTGCTTCTTTGGAGAGGGCCTCTTGCAGAAGGGTGCGGAGCGCCCCCACGATGTCGCCGTTCTTCACCTCGAGACGATGTGTACTGGTCATGTGCTCTCCCGTAAATTCACCGACTCAGCCGCCTGCGGGATCCCATCATATCGCCATGGCGAGATGCGCCTGGCTCGGCCCCAGGGCTTGAACCTGGGCGACGAGTTCGCGCATGATCTCGGCAAACCGGATCCCGTCGCTCGCCCCGATCCAGGTCAGCCGCAACCGTTCCTCCTCGAAACCGAACCGGGGCAGGATCTCTTTCAAAAGCTTGATGCGCCGCCGCGCCTTGAAGTTGCCGTTGATGTAGTGGCAGTCCCCGGGGTGGCATCCGCTCACCAGAACACCGTCAGCCCCCTGCAGCAACGCCTTGATCACGTACTGGGGGTCGACCATGCCGGTGCACATGACCCGGATCATACGCACGTTCTTGGGATAGGAAAGCCGCGAGGTTCCCGCCAAATCGGCCGCGGTGTAGGTACACCAGTTGCAGACAAACGCAACGATCGTCGGTTCAAAGTCCTGCATGTCTCCTCCTCGGGTCGCTTGGGAATTCATGGGGTGATACGTAAATCAGGGTTAAGCAACTGTCCGATTCCGATTCATGCCCCCCTCAAGCTCCCAATTTGAAATTTCAAATTTGAAATCTGAGATTTGTATGGAACAGGCGGCATTCACATTCCCACTGCCCTCAAAGCATTCAGGATCCCGTCGTACTCGGCAAAGATCTGATCCTTCTCGAAATGCCGCACCCGCGCCGCGCCGCTGGGGCATCCGCCGGCGCAGCTGCCGCAGCCCTTGCACAGCGCGGCGTTGACCACCGAGACCGCCCGCCGTGCGTCGAACTCGATGGCCGAGTAAGGGCAGAGCCCGATGCAGGTCTGGCAGCCGGCACAGATGTCGGGGTCGATCCAGGAGATCGCCGAGGGGATGATGACCATTCCCCGGCTGGCCAACGCCAGCGACTTGGCCGCCGCTCCCGAGGCCTGGGCCACGGTGTCGGGGATGTCCTTCGGCCCCTGGCAGGCACCTGCCAGGAACACCCCGTCGGTGGCCGTGTTGAGCGGCCCCAGCTTGGGATGCTCCTCCAGGAAGAAACCGTCCGCACCCTGATTGACACCGAAGATCCGTCCGACCGCAGCCGTGTCTTCGCGCGATTCCATGGCGGCGCACAGCACGACCATGTCCACCGGCAAGCGCAGGCGGGTGCCCGAAAGCGTGTCCTCGGCAATGGCGATAAGCTTGCCCGCTTCGGCGGCGGATGCGGGCTGGTCCGTGATCTCGGCGACCTTGCCCCGGATGAAGACGGTGCCCTCCTCCTGGCAGCGGCGGTAAAACTCTTCGTAGCCCTTTCCGTAACAGCGTTGGTCGATGTAGAAATCGTAGATGCGGGTGTGGCGACCGACCTTCTCCTTGATGAGGTGGGTGTACTTGAGGGCGTACATGCAGCAGACCCGCGAGCAGTACTCGTGGTAGTTCACGTCCCGGCTACCGACACAGTGCAGGATGGCGACACTTTCCGGCGGGCGCGCGAACCGGCCGTTTTCATCCCGGATCAGAATTTGGCCGCCCGTCGGGCCGGTGGCGTTGCTCAAGCGCTCGAACTCCAGGCTGGTGAAAACGTTCGGGTAGCGGCCGTAACCGAACTGCCGCATCGGGCTCGGGTCCATCAGGTCGTAGCCGGTCGCCAGGATGATGCTGCCGACGTTCATCTGGATTTCCTCGGCCGGCATGCGGTGGTCGATGGCCTTGGCCTCGCAGACCCTCACGCACTCCATGCACTCGCAGCAGCTGCCGCAGTTGAGGCAGCGGCCGGCCTCGCGCCGGGCCTCGGCTTCACTAAAATTGAGGTCCACCTCGCCAAACCCGCCTACCCGCTCGGACGCATCCAAATGCCCGCTGCGGACGCGTTCCTGACGACCGACATCCGTGGGAATCTCGGCCCACTCCTCGCCGGGGGCCGACTGCGCCACGGCCTCAGCCGCCATCTCCGCCAAATCCTGCTGCCGGAGACATCGTTCGATTGCCTCCACGGCCTTGTGACCGGCGGCCACGGCTTCAATGACGGTCGCCGGTCCGCTCACGGCATCGCCGGCCGCGAACACATGCGGCAGGGAGGTCTGCAGGGTGTGCGGGTCGACCGCGATGGCGCCCCGCGCGGTCGTCTTCAACGCTTCGCAGCCGGCGGCCCAGCCCAGGTCGATTCTCTGGCCGATGGCCGGAATGACCGCATCGCAGTCGATCACGAATTCGGAGCCGGCCACCGGCACCGGCCGGCACCGGCCGCTTTCATCCGGCGGACCCAGCTCGGTGCGCAGGCACTCGATGCCGACCACCTTCCCCGCGCCTCCCACCACCCGCACCGGCGCCGTCAGGTAGTCGATGTGGATGCCCTCGGCCAGGGCATCCTCGATTTCCCCGGCGTAGGCGGGCATCTCCTGGCGAGTCCGGCGGTAGACAATCGCGACGGACTCGCTTCCCAGGCGCCGGGCCACGCGCGCGGCGTCCACCGCCACGTTGCCGCCGCCGATCACGACCACCCGCCGGCCGGGACAGACGCGGTCGCCGAGATTGATCTGCCTCAGCCAGTCCACGGCGTTCATGACGTTGTCGAGATCGCGCTCGCCGGGGATACCCGCGGTCATGCCCAGGTGGGCGCCGATCGCCAGGAGTACCGCGCTGAACCCGTCGGTCCGGAGGCTCTCCAGGGTGAAGTCGCGTCCCAGGCGCTGCCCGGTTTTTACCTCGATGCCGGTCCTGAGGACATGGGCGATCTCGCGGTCGAGCAACTCCGGCGGCAGGCGGTAGTCCGGTATGCCCACCCGCAGCATGCCCCCCAGTCGGTCCAGCGCTTCGAAGATCGTCACGCAATAGCCACGCAGCCTCAGGTAATAGGCCGCGGTGATGCCCGCCGGGCCGGAGCCCACGATGGCGACCCGTTCGGGGCGTGCCACGATCTCCGGCAGCGGCAAACTTGCCGGGTCCACCTGATCGGCTGCGAACCGCTTCAGATTGCGGATGGCCACCGGGGAATCGACCTCGGCCCGCCGGCAGCGGCTTTCGCACGGATGCGGGCAGACCCGGCCGAGCACTCCCGGCAGCGGCAGCCGCTCCATGATCAGCCGGACCGCTTCGGCGTACTTGCCTTGGCCCACGAGTTGCACGTAGCCCTGAACGTTGATCCCCGCCGGGCAGGCGGCGACACAGGGTGCGCGGTCCTTCTTGTCGATGGTGAACGTAATGGGGATGGCCTGGGGAAAGGCCCGGCCGATCGCCTGGCAGGTTCCCAGCCGCACGTCCCATTCGTTGGGGATGGCGACGGGGCAAACCTTCGCGCACTCCCCGCAGCCCGTGCACACGCCTTCCTTGACGTAGCGCGCTTTGCGGTGGACGGTGATACTGTAGTTGCCGATGAACCCGCTCACCTCCCGGACCTCGCTGTACGAGTAGAGCGTGATGTTCGGGTTCTGGGCGACCTCCACCATTTTGGGAGTGCCGATGCAGGCGGCACAATCGAGGGTCGGGAAGGTCTTGTCGAACTGCAGCATGTGGCCGCCGATGGTGGACTGCTTCTCGACCAGGTAGACCTTGTAGCCGCCGTTGGCGATGTCGAGCGCGGCCTGCATGCCGGCGATGCCGCCGCCCACCACCATCACGTCGGGGTGCACGGTTACTTCACGGGTTTCCAGGGGGTGATGGCGGCTCACCCGCTGGATGGCCGCTGCCGCCAGGGTTTTGGCCTTGCGCGTGGCGTCGTCTTCATTTGCGGTGACCCAGGACACCTGCTCCCGCACCGAGGCCATCTGAAAAAAATACGGGTTGATCCCGCCCCGCCGGCAGGCCGCCTGGAAAGTTTTCTCATGAAGCCGCGGCGAGCAGGAGGCCACCACCACCCGGTTCAGGTAGTGGGTCTTGATGTCGTTTTCGATCATCTCCTGGCCGGGGTCCGAGCACATGAACTTGTAATCGCGTGCGACGGCCACGTTCGGCAGCTGCCGGGCGAAAGCCGCCACCTCCTCCACGTGGACTCGGTAGGCGATGTTGATCCCGCAATGGCAGATGTAAAAGCCGATGCGAATGGGCATGCTCGTCACCACGGAGTTGGCGGTCAAGCTCCCGGGGCGGCTGCGGTCAAGGCATGGACCCAGCCGATGAGCTCGTCCGCGTTCAAGGGTTTTTTTAAATAGGCTCCCGGGACGGTCGGGTCTGCCTCCGGCAGAGTGCAGTAGGATCTCTGGTATTGCCAAAACGTGTGCTTGCCGACGCTGGACACCATGATGACCGGAATGCCCCGCAACCGGTCGTCCTGCTTGAGCTCCCGGTAGAACTGCAGGCCGTCCTCGTTGGGCATCATTACATCCAGGATGATCACGGCCGGTTTTTCTTTTTTGGCTTTGCGCAGACCCTCGTTGCGGTCCGCCGCCTGGATGGTGGCATACCCGCAGCCGCCCAGCAGGTTGCAGAGAAAGAACCGCATGTCAGACTCATCGTCGACGATCAGAACCTTGATCCGTCTTTTCATGTCCCACCCGAGCAGATGGCACCGTTTTACGGCCATAGTTCAGCACGAAACGTACCAGCCGCGCTGAAACAAATTTTATTTAATCAATGCAGATTGTTAGTCGTCTTCCAGGCAGGAAGCCGCCGAGAGGCGAAGGGAGGGATGTTGCAGGCCCTGCAACATAGAATATATTTTATTTGCTTATATTAAAATTAGTTAAGTTATATTTCGATAGAAAATGCAACGTAGTTGCAACAATAATGCATCATATCCCACTGTCTGATGGACTCGTTAAAAATCCTGCGGGTCGATGGCTTTGTAAAAAGCCCAAGTTCAAGGCGCGCAAATTTCGCGTCGCGAGGCGTACTTACAGTACGCCGCAGCGAGCGCGAGATGAAGCGCAACCCAGAAATTGGATTTTTTACGAAGTCATCTGATATTTCTTCATTTTGCGCCACAGGGTGCTGCGGTCCATGCTTAGAGACCGGGCGGCCAGTGAGCGGTTGCCGGCGTGCCGCCTCAGCGCCGCAAGGATGCGGGTGCGTTCGGATGACCCCGAAGGCTCGGATTTCTCCGACCGAGTGCCGGACGCAGGCGGCCGCTGCCGCAGGTAGTCGGGCAGATGTTTGCGCCGCAGGGCGCTCTCCGAGCAGAGAATGAGCGCATGCTCCAGGATGTTTTCCAACTCGCGGATGTTGCCGGGGTAGGTGTAGTTCAAGAGCACCTGCATGGCGTTTTCCGATATCTCCGGAGGGACCACTCCCTTGGATGAGCACAGGCGCCGCAGGATATGGCCGATCAACAGTGCGAGGTCCGCCGGCCGCTCCTTGAGACTGGGCAGTTCGATACGGAAGACGTTGAGCCGGTAATACAGGTCCTCGCGGAACCGCTTCCGGGCAACCAGCCGCTCCAGACGTTGATTGGAAGCCGAGATGATGCGCACATCCACTTGGGTGGTCTGCGAGGTGCCCAGGCGGAAGAAGACTTTCTCTTCGATCACCCGCAAGAGCTTGGCTTGAAGCGCGAGCGGCAGGTCGCCGATCTCGTCCAGGAAGAGGGTCCCGCCGTCGGCGGCCTGGAAGCGGCCGCCGCGGTCCTGCACGGCGCCGGTGAAGGCCCCTTTGACGTAGCCGAACATCTCGGACTCGAGCAGGGTGTCGGGGATGGCCGCGCAGTTCACCTTGACGAACGGCTTGTCGCTGCGCCGGCTGGCCGAGTGGATGACCTTGGCCAGAACATCCTTGCCGGTCCCGGTGGGGCCTTCGATCAGCACGGTGGCGTCGGTTTTTGCCACGACCTGCACGTTCTCAAAGATACGCTGCATCTGCGGGGATTTCCCCACCATGTCGTGGAACGTGTAGCGGTCCCGGATCGCCTGGCTCAACTGATGCACCAGGGTGAGGTCGCTGAAGGTGGCCAACCCACCCACGGCGATCCCCTTCTCGTTGCGCAGTGGTATGTAGGTGGCCCGGATAGGGACGGCGACGCCCTCGCGGGTCGGGATCCGGCTTTCGATGCCGCTGCGCGGGCTGTCGCTGGCAATGGTCTCTCGCAGCAGTTCCCACTCCGCGGCGGGCCCCCCTCCGAAAATCGCGGCACAGGGCCGCCCCAGGACCTCCTGCCGGCTGAAACCGGATATTTTCTCGGCGGTGGTGTTGAAAAAAGTGACGACCCCGCCGAGGTCCACCGTGAAAATGCCGACCTCGAGATTGTCCAGGATGAGCTTCAGGCTGCGCTCCTCGTGGTGGATGCGGTTCACGAGGTCGGCGATGGGCGCGTGGTCCTGGAGGATGGTGAGGCATCCCACGACCTGGCGGTCGGCGTCATACACGGGGGCGGCAATGCGCGTCACCAGGTAACTTTCATCGCCTTCGCCCGGCAGGCGGATGATCGGCTCCGGCTGTTTCGACTCCTGCGCCCCTTTGAACGGGCAGGAGACCAGGCAGGGCACGCCGAGAAAAACCTCCCGGCAATCTTTTCCGATGGCGTCGCTTCCCCGAACGCCGATCATGGCCTGGGCGCTCAGGTTCAACGACTCGACCCGCCGGTGCGGGCCCACCATGAAGGCACCGATGTTGAGCTCGTCGAGGATGACCAGCCAATCCTTGCAGGCGATCGTTTTCCCGGAAAAAGCGGGGGAGCGAATCATTCGGCCCTTCCTTGATGAGTTCGCCAAAAGCTTAATTTCGGCGTTGCGCTTCAGGACCTGCGACACGCCGGGAGCGTGATTTCGAACAAGGCGCCGCCCTCGTCCGGGTTGCGGGCCTCGACCTTTCCATGATGCCGGTCCACGATGCCGTAGACCGTAGACAAGCCCAGCCCTAAGCCATGCCCCTCGCTCTTGGTGGTAAAAAAAGGTTCGAAGATGCTCGCCAGGTGTTCGGGGGGTATTCCCGGACCGGTGTCCTGCACGCGGATGGAAACGGTCTGCGTCCGATCGTCGGCGCAAGCCTCCAGGGTCAGGGTGCCGCCGTTCGGCATGGCATCGACGGCGTTGAAGATCAGATTGATCACGCACTGCTGCAGCTGGTTGAAATCCCCCTCGGCGGCAGGCAGGCCGCTTGGGACTCGGGACTCCAGCCGGATGCGGCTCAGCTCCAGCTTGTGCTGGCTCAGCAGAATCGAGCGCCGCAAAAGCTCGGCCACATCGAACGGCGCGAACGCCTCGGGCGACCGGCGCGAAAAGCTGAGCAGGTTGGAAACGATCTGCGAGCACCGGCCGGTCTCGGTTTCGGCGATGTTCAAATACCGCCTGAACTTCTCCCGGCGCTCATCCGTGAAGTCGCCCTGCGACAGGAGCCGGGTCATCAACCGCATGTAATTCAGGATGCCCGAGAGAGGGTTGTTGATCTCGTGCACGACGCTGGCCGCCAGCCGGCCGAGGGACATCATCTTGTCCTGGTGCAGGATGCGCGCCTGGTCCGCCAGCTCGCGCTCCAGCCGACGGACCTCCTGCAGATCCCGGAAGAATCCCACCAGTCCGCTTTCGCGACCGTCATCCAGCATCGCGGCGGCCGATGCTTGCACGGGGACCCCCTGGCCGGATTGGGTCTTCAGCAGGGTTTCGAAGAGGAATAGTTTGTTCCTGCCGCCGAAGCGTTCGCTGCGAAGCTCCGATTGAAAGCGTGCCGCTTCGGCGGGGGTGAAAAACTGGGACAGGCTCATTTGGTTCAGAACGCGATCCCGCGGGAAGCCGATGAGCTGCTCCATGCTGCGGTTGTAGATCACGACGACCTGCTGCTCGTCCACCCCGAGGATGCCGTCCATGGAGCTCTCGATCAGGTTGCGCTGGAAGGCGATGGTCTTGAGGAGCTGCTGGCTGGTTTCGGCCTTCTCCCGCTCCAGGAGCAGCGTGTAGTCTTTAAGCCGCCTCCGGGCCGTGCAGCGCTCGCGGGCGCGGTTGAGGGCGAGCAGGAGGTTTTCGTTGCCGATCGGCTTGGTGATGAAGTCGGACGCATCCAGCTGCAGGGCCCGGATGGCCACCTCCATCTCACCGAAGGCCGTGGCGACGATGACCTCGATGTCGGGGAACCGGGCCTTGAGCCGCTCCAGGACCTGGAGCCCGTCCATGCCGGGCATGCGGATGTCGGTCACGACGATCTGGGGGAGATCCTCCGCGCACATCCGGATCCCGGAAGCACCGTCGGCGGCCGTCCGGACATCATAGCCGGCGTCCAGCAGGGCGAGGGCCATCACATCCCGGATGTCCTCCTCATCGTCGATCAGGACGATTTTCCACGTCTCAGACACGGCCGAGCCCCCCACCCCGGCTGTTTTTCGAATCATCCTGCCGGGGGCCGAAACATCCAACGGGGATAAAGAGGCGGTTCAATGATGCTGCATATCACAATCCGGCGAAAAGCAAAACAGCCGGCTTGTTATGAAAATATGTTCAAAATAACGCTTGACATCGGCTTATCGGCTCAATAGTATTTATGCACGATGGTTCATAACAGGAGGAATCATGCCGCGACCCAGGATGATCAAACGGATTCAATGCCAGCCGCCCGTCCGCTTCTACAAGCCCCAGGGGGTTCCCCTGGGGCAGTTGCGGGGCGTGACGCTCCCGCTGGAAGGCCTGGAGGCCATGCGCCTGGCGGATGCCGAAGGGCTTGACCAGGAGCAGGCGGCGGCGATGATGGACATCTCGCGACCGACGTTCTCCCGCCTGGTTTCAGAGGCCAGGCGCACGGTCGCCGGGGCCCTGGCCAACGGCTGGGCCATCCGCATCGAGGGCGGCCATTATGAAATGGCGGATGACCGCGCCCCCTGCGGCCCGGACCGGCACCACGCCCGGATGGGACGCGGACGCAGAGGCAGGCACCGCGGACAGGGCGTGGGTCCCGATGAGTAACCCGCCGCGCGGTCGACGGCCGCGCAAAACCAGCAAAGAAAGGAGATCAACATCATGCCAGGATCGAATGGAACAGGACCGATGGGCGAAGGACCCGCAACCGGAGGCGGTTTCGGCACATGTGCCGGACGGACGGCCACAGCGAATCTCAACAGCCGCGGCATGGGTCGCGGCGCCGGTCGAAGGGCAGGCGGCCGGGGCTGGCAACTGGGTTTCCGCGGCGGCGCCGACTTTGGCGGACGCGGGCGCGGTCTTTTCTGTCGCCGGCGGCTCGGTGCCTCCGCTGTTCCCGCGGCGGGCAGGCCCTCGCTCGAGACCGAATCGACCGCCTTGAATGCCAGGCTCGAAATGCTGGAGCGACGCATCGCGGACCTTGAGACCCCGGAGAGCGAACCCCGTGAGGGATAAAAACCTTCCCTGCGCCCGGGGAACCCGGACAGCAACCTCGGACCGAGTATCCGGGCGCAGGCCGACAGCCCTTTCCATATTCGTGCGATAATGAGAAAATAATGCAACCATACTTGACATCACACGTTTCGGTCTTTATAAGTTATGAGCGATAGATCAAAAAATGGAGACAGTATGCCACGTCCCATAAAATGCCGGATGATCGATTCCAAGCCCGGTGTGCGGCTGTTCAAGCCCCAAGGCATACCGGCCCGTCAGCTCGAGGAAGTCTATCTGACGATGGAGGGGTACGAAGCGCTGCGTTTAGCCGACAAGGAAGGGTTGCGCCAGGACGAAGCGGCGCAGCGGATGCAGGTGTCCCGTCAAACTTTTGGCCGCATCCTTGCGCAGGCCCGCAAAGCGGTGGCGGAAGCCATCGTCGAAGGCCTGGTGCTGCGCATCGATGGCGGTGAATTTCAACTCACAAGCGGCAAGACCGGTCCGGGTGACGGCATGGACACCCAGACACCTTTGGCTGCCGCCCGACAAGGAGACCCATCGAAAATGAAGAGGATTGCCGTCAGCAGCGAAGGGCCCAATCTTGACAGCGAGGTCGACCCGCGCTTCGGCCGGGCCGCAGGTTTTGTCATTATCGATCCCGACTCCATGGAGTTCGAGTACGTCGACAACGGCACCTCACAGGCCATGGCTCAGGGCGCCGGGATCCAGGCCGCGGAGCTGATGACCCGCCACGGCGTCGGTGTCGTACTGACCGGATATGTCGGCCCGAAGGCCTTTCAGGCCCTCTCGGCGGTCGGCATCCGCATTGGCCAGAATCTCGAAGGCCTCAACGTACGCGCGGCGGTGGATAAGTACAAAAGCGGGCAGGTCTCCATGGCCGAGGCCCCCAACCGCACCGGAGGCCGGTCGTGATCATCGCCGTGGCGAGCGGCAAGGGCGGCACTGGCAAAACCACGGTCACCTCCTCCCTGGCCTGGGTGTGGGGCCGTGAGGTGACGGCGGTCGATCTCGACGTGGAGGAGCCGAACCTGCACCTCTTCCTGAAGCCGGAGATTCTGGGCCGTGAAATTGCCACGATCGAAGTGCCCGTGGCGGATGAATCCAAGTGCACGGCCTGCCGGGCCTGCGCCGACCTGTGCCAGTTCAAAGCCGTGAGCGTCCTCGGTTCGGTGCTGTTGACCTTTCCGGAAATGTGCCACGGCTGCGGCGGGTGCATCGCCGTGTGCCCGGAGAAGGCGTTGACCTCCGGCACCCGCGAGCTGGGGGAAATCCTGTGGGGCCGGGCCGGGGGCCGCATCGGCTTCTATATGGGACGCCTGCGGGTCGGGGAGGCCATGAGCCCGCCGCTGATGCGGGCGGTGATGGCAAAACTTGCGCCGGCCTCGGCAACCGCGCCAACCGACATCCTTATCGACGCCCCGCCGGGCACGAGCTGCCCGGCCATCAACGCGGTGCTGCCAAGCGATGCCATTGTGCTCGTCACCGAGCCGACGCCCTTCGGTGACCATGACTTCCGGCTGGCCCACGCGGCCTTCCGCCCCCTGAAAAAGCCCATGGCCGTCATCATCAATCGCGCCGGGCTGGGGGACAGATCCGTCTACGCGTACTGCCGCAGCGAACGCCTGCCGATCCTGGCCGAGATCCCCTTCGACCGCCGCCTGGCCGAAGCCTACTCGAACGGGCGAGTCGTGGCCGAAGCCCTGCCGGAAATGAACAGGGTATTCACCGAACTGGCCGCCCGGCTGCGCGAGTGGGTTCCGGTCGAATCCGTCCAGAAGGAGGAGCTCGATGCCTGAAATCGTCGTCATCAGCGGCAAAGGCGGAACGGGCAAAACCTCCCTCACTGCCGCCTTCGCCCACCTGGCCCAAGCGGCCGTCATCTGCGACCTGGACGTGGACGCTCCGGACCTGCATTTGATCCTCCAGCCCGACATCGAGACCCGAGAGGATTTTTTCTCCGGGCACGAAGCCGTCATAGAACCGGCCGACTGCACCGGATGCGGCCTGTGCGCGGAAGTCTGCCGCTACCAGGCCGTGATCAGCACCTCCGATGGTTTTTCGATCAATCCTTTGAAATGCGAGGGCTGCAAGGTCTGCGTGCACTTCTGTCCGGCCCAGACCATCCGCTTTCCGGAGCGGCACTGCGGGCAGTGGTTCATCTCCCGCACCCGCTTCGGCCCCTTGGTTCACGCCCAGCTCTTCCCGGGCGCGGAAAACTCCGGGAAACTGGTGGCGCTCCTGCGGCAGAAGGCGCGGGAGCTGGCATCGCAAACCGATCGGGCGCTGATCCTCTCCGACGGATCACCGGGGATCGGCTGCCCGGTGATCAGTTCCCTGACGGGCACCGATGCCGCCGTGCTGGTGACGGAACCGACCCCCTCCGGCCTGCACGACCTGCAGCGCGTGGCCGACCTCTGCCGGCACTTCACCATCCCGATCGGGGTGATCGTCAACAAGGCGGACCTGAACCCCGAGACCACGGAGGCCGTTCAAGCCTGGTGCGCGGCGGAGAAGGCCGATTTTCTCGGCGCCCTGCCCTACGACCCGACCGTGACCGAGGCCATGGTCCGACGGCAGGCTGTCACCGAATTTTCCGACAACGGCTTGTCCGCGCACATCCGCATGGTCTGGGCCGGAATTGTCGATATGTTGCAACGGACTCAATCACCCCGGACGGCCGTAAAGACCATCCCTGTAAAATAAAAACCCAAGAGAGGAGTCGATCATGAACACGATTGTTGCCATCCCGTCCAGCGCCCCCGGAGGCCTTGATTCCGCCATCGGAGCCCACTTCGGCCACTGCGAGCTTTACACGCTGGTCACACTCGAAGACAGCCAGGTCAAATCGGTCGATGTTATCCCGAACATGCCCCACGAGCAGGGCGGCTGCATGGCCCCGGTGAACTATCTGGCGCAAAACCGCGTCCGGGTGCTGCTCGCCGGCGGGATGGGGATGCGCCCGCTGATGGGATTCCAACAGGTAGGCATCCAGGTCTATCACTGCGGCCAGGCCCGGACGGTGGCAGAAGCCATCCAAGCCTTTAACGAAGGGCGGCTGCCCCAGTTCAGCCAAGAGAACACCTGCGGCGGAGGCGGTGGGCAACACTAGCAAGGAGAACCCGAACGATGCCCATATTTGAAATCCACTGTCGCCACTGCGGTCACCAGGGGGAGTTGTTGGTGTTGTCCGCCGAGGCACCGATGGCGTGTCCGGCCTGCGGGGCCGCCGACCCGGAAAAGCTGATGTCGCCCTCGAGCCCGCTCAGCGGCAACAGCCGCAGCCGCACGCCCGGCCCCAAGGACCACGGCTGCTGCGGCAGCCGACCGGCCGAAGCCGGCTGTGCCGGCCCCGGCTCCTGCTGCGGGCGTAATCGTTCCGTCTAACCCGAAGGAAGGCTCAAGATGACGCACAGGATTCTGGTGGTCACGTCGGACCCGAAACGTTTGGCCGGATTCGCCGACTCCCTGAAGGCAAGCCAGGAAATTCACGTGGCGTGGGCGGATTCCGGCGCCGCGGCACTCGCCGACATCATGCAGCACCCCCCGCTCGGCGTGATCGCCGACGAAAATCTCCCGGACATGCCGGGGCTGGAACTCGTGCGCCGCCTGCTCCCCATCAACGCCATGATCAACACGGCCGTGATCAGCAGCCTGTCGGATGAGACCTTTCACGAAACCAGCGAAGGGCTCGGGATCCTCGCCCGACTGTCCCCGGTGCCGACCGAATCCCAGGCTCGGGAACTGCTGGCAAAGCTCAAACGCCTGCATGTGGCAACGGCCTCGGCGGGGACACCCCCTTCACGGGCCTGAGGGCCGGGACACACTTCCTCTTCCCGATCGGTAGGAATCTTTTGTGGGGTTCACTTTCAGCGTGGGAGAGAGTTTGAAAAACCATCGGCCGGCGCCGATGGTTTGAAGTGCCTACAAAGCCTCTGCGGCCGGAAAATTCATTAGGATGCCTTGGGTTCAACAGGTTCGACCGGGGCGGGCTTCTCCTTTCCGGTTTCCTTTTCCTTGTCCTTTTCCTTGGTCTTTTTTTTGAGTTCGCCCTGCATGCGGATCATGACGCGTTGGTCCTCGGGGCCGCGGTATTGGGTTTTCTGGAAAAGGCTTTTGGCCGGACAGGTGTCCACACACACCCCGCAGTAAACGCAGGCGAAGGGGTCGCAGGTCCAGACGGCGGCCTTGCGGTCGACCTCGATGCACTGGGATGGGCACTTGACTTCGCAGGTGCCGCAGAAGATGCAGCGCACGATGTCGTTCACGAGCTCGCCGCGCACTTTGTCGAAGGTCTCGCGCACCTCGACGGGATAGCGCCGGGTCGACTTGCTGACCACCAGGTTCCGCAGGATGTTGTGCGTCATCTTGAACATGCGTCGAAGCCTCCCGCTTTCCGGATCTTTTCGAGCCGAGTCAACGTGGGTGGAGCCCAAAAAACCCTCTATCAGGGTGTTGAAAAACTGCGCCTCAGGCCGTGATCCGGCGTTGTGCGGCTTTTGTAAATGCTCACATATCGATCAATATGCTGCGCTTTCCAAAACGCCGCACGCCTTGGCTGACGGCCTGGTGCTTGTTTTACAACACCTTGCTGATACGATGACTTCGTCAGAAGCCCAAGTTCAAGGCGCGTGAGCTCCCGCCGAGTGAGGCGTACTCCCAGTACGTCGCAGCGAGCGCGGGGCGAAGCGCAACGCCGAAATTGGGCTTCCGACGAAGGCATCAGCGCTCGGTGCAGCTGATGCACGGATCGATGGACAGGGTCACCACCGGCACGTCGGACAGATACACCCCGGGCAGCATGGCGAGCAGCGGCGGAATGTTGGCAAAGGTCGGGGTGCGGATCCTCAACCGATCCAGGTTTTTTTCCCCGGAGCCTTTGAAATAATACAGCAGCTCGCCCCGCGGCTGCTCCACCCGGATGACGGTCTCCCCCTTCGGGGGTTTGAGGCCCTTGACCTTGGTCCGCACCTCGCCGGCGGGCAGCTTGCCGATCGCCCGGCGGATCAGGTCGACGCTGGCGAGCGCCTCGCGGAACCGCACGTTGCTGCGGGCATAGCAGTCCCCGTCGCTCTCCACGACCGGCTCGAAATACAGCTCCCCGTAAGCCGCGTAGCCCGTCTGGCGGATGTCTTGCGCCACGCCGCTGCCGCGCGCCGTCGGCCCGACGGCGCCCAGCTCGTAGGCCTGCTGCCGGGTGAGGACCCCCTTGCCCACGGTGCGCTTCTTGACCGTGTAGTCCTCCATCATGGTGGTCTGCAGCCGCTGGATCTCCTCCTCCACCCAGTCCAGCTGCGTGAGGAGCCAGCGGGTCTGCTCGGCGCTCAAATCCCGGCGCACCCCGCCGATCACATTGACCGACACGATCACCCGGTTGCCGGTCGTGGACTCGCTGATGTCCATGATCTTTTCGCGGATGCGCCAAAACTGCATGAACAGGCTCTCGAAGCCGAAGCTGTCGGCAAAGAGCCCCAGCCAGAGCAGGTGGCTCTGAATCCGGTGCACCTCGGACCAGATGACCCGCAGAAACTGCGCCCGCGGCGGGGCTTCGACCGCCAGCAGCTCCTCGATGCCCATGCAGTAGCAGTGCGCGTGGATCATCGAGCAGATCCCGCAGACGCGCTCGACGACCTGGATCATCTGGTGAAAATCGCGGACGTCCGCCAGCCGCTCCAACCCCCGGTGGACGTAGCCCAGATTCGGAATGGCCTCGACAACCCGCTCATCGACCAGCGTCAGCTTCAAGTGAATGGGCTCGGGCAGCACAGGGTGCTGGGGCCCGAAGGGGATGACTGTCTTGCGCATCAGAATGTCTCCACGTCTGGATGGCCTTGTAAAAACCGGTTCAGCCCGACCGTGCCGTTCTGTGAGGACCAAATCCGCCCTGCCCCCTTTGCCAAAGGAGGTGGGGGATTTTGAACTCGACGTAGCTGAGACTCGCTGGCCGCGTCATGAGTCCATCGTCTCCTCGGCCGCCCCTTCTGGCAGCGCTGCGTCCGGCTTGTTCGGCGCCGACGCAGTTGTATCTGCGGTCTGCCCTTCTTGAACTGCGGACGGCGCAGCCGTCCGCAGGCTGAACTTGCAGAACGGCGTCTTGAGCGCCTCTTCTTCCAGGTAGAGCATCCC
>DATITS010000225.1:0-20068 GCA_035467535.1 Desulfobacterales bacterium | reverse complement strand
GTGCACCACGATGTCCGCCAATTTGAACGGTTTGAAGCGCTTGGTCACGATGGCGGTGCACTCGACCTGGCCCCGCGCTGTGACAGCCTTCACGCGCTCGCCGTTCTTGATCTGCCGAAGGGCCGCCAGTTCCTCGCTCAGTTCCACGAACATCTGGGGCTGCATCTCCAGCAGCCAGGACTGGTAGCGGGTCATGAGACCGGTCTGCCAGTGCTCGCTCACCCGGTAGGTGGTGCCCACGTAAGGGAAGCGCGGATCGCAGGTCGCGAAAGCGTCGGCTTTGGTGCCATACATCGCCGCCGTGGGGTTGACGCGCTGGGCGTTCATGTAGTTCTTCTCCACGGGGCACTCGAGCGGCTCGTAGTGTTCCGGGAAGGGGCCGTCTTTCAAACCCGCCCCGAAAATCGTGGCAAAACCGTGGCGGGTCATGATGAACGGCCAGCGGCCCTTGGGGTTTGGGGATTGAAGGTTTTCCAGGGGGGGCCACGGCCCGTCGGGAACATCGCCGACCCATTTACCGCCTTCCCACTTGATCACCCAGTCTTTCTGGTCCCACGGCTGCCCCTTGAGATCGACCGAGGCGCGGTTGTAGATGATCCGGCGGTTGACCGGCCAGGCCCAGGCGAACTCCGGGTAGAGCCCGATGCCGTTCGCTGCATCCTGCGGGCTGCGGCGGGCGGCCATGTTGCCCTTTTCGGTGTAGCTGCCGCTGTAGATCCAGCAGCCTGAAGAGGTGCTGCCGTTCACCTGGAGCAAGCCGAAGGTCGGCACCAGAGTTCCCTTTTTATGCACCGTGCCGTCGATGGTGACATCCTCGAGGAAGTAGCCGTTGATCGCCTTGGCCACCTTGTGGGGGTCGAATTCACCATGGGAGTCTGCATAATCCCACTTCAAGCCGAGAATAGGCTCGGGGAAAGCACCGCCCTCTTTCTTGTAAAGTTCCTTGAGTTTGTTACCGAGCGCCAGAATGATGTCGCCGTCCGGACGGCTTTCGCCCAGGGGCTTGGGCCCCCGATAGCGCCACTGCATCCAGCGGCCGCTGTTGGTGATGCTGCCCTCCTTTTCCACCGAGACGCAGGCCGGCAGCATGAACACTTCGGTCTTGATCTTGGCGGGGTCCATGCCGGGGCCGCGCCAGAACGATCCGGTCTCGTTGTCGAAGAGGTTGACGTTCACCAGCCAGTCGAGCTTCATCATGGCCGCGCGGGTCTTGTTGGCGTTCGCCCCGCTGCAGGCCGGGTTCATGCCCCAGGCGAAGAACCCCTTGATGGCCCCGTTGTACATGACGTCGAAGAGATCGAGCCAGCTGTAGGCCTTGCCGGCATCCAGCTTGGGCATCCAGGGGTAGCCGAACTCGTTCTCCGCCTTGGCGGCATCGCCGAAGTAGGCCTTGAGCAGGCTGACCATGTACTTAGGCTCGTTCTGCCACCAGTTGGCGCTCAAGGGATCGGCGCTCTTGCCGCGGCGTTTCAGGTAATCCTCGAGCTTCGGCCAGTTGGTGGCCGGGGTCGCGATGTAGCCGGGCAGGATGTGGAACAGTAGCCCGTGGTCGGTGGATCCCTGGACGTTGGACTCACCGCGCAGGGCGTTCACGCCGCCGCCGGCCACCCCCATGTTGGCAAGCAGCGTCTGGATGATGGACATGGCGCGGATGTTCTGGACACCGACGGTGTGCTGGGTCCAGCCCATGGCGTACATGATGGTGCCGGCCTTGCCCTTGGCGCCCGTGGCGGCATATGTCTTGTAGACCTCCAGCAGGTCCTTCTCCGGGGTGCCGGTAATTTTAGAGACTATGCCCGGGGTGTAGCGGGCGTAATGGGCCTTGAGCAGCTGAAACACGCAGCGTTTGTCCTGAAGCGTCAAGTCCTTCTTGGGAACGCCGTTGGCGTCCAGTTGGAATGCCCACTTGCTCGCATCGTAGGCTCGCTTGTCCTTATCGTAGCCCGAATAGAGCCCGTCCTTGAAATCGAATCCATCACCGACCAGGAAGGGGGCGTCCGAGTAGGCGACAACGTCTTCCTCGTTGTAGAGCTTGTTGTCGATGATGTACTTGATCATGCCGCCCAGGAAGGCGATGTCGGTCCCGGAACGCAGGGGCGCGTAGATGTCCGCCTTGGCAGAGGTCCGGGTGAAGCGGGGGTCCACGCTGATGAGCTTGCCGCCCCGGCTCTGGGCCTCGGTGACGTATTTCATGGAGATGGGGTGGTTCTCGGCAGCGTTGCTGCCCATGACGAGAATGCAGTCGCTGTTTTTGAGATCGATCCAGTGGTTGGTCATCGCGCCGCGTCCGAACGACTCTGCCAGAGCCGCTACAGTCGCGCTGTGTCAGATACGGGCCTGGTGCTCGATGTAGACCAGCCCCATCGCACGCAGCATGGCCTGGTAGGTCCAGCACTCCTCGTTGTCGAGCGCCGCGCTGCCGACCGAGGCGATGGCCTCGGTGCGGTTGACGATCTCGCCCTTGGCGTTCTTGGCCATGAAAGTGGCATCGCGCGTGGCTTTGACGCGTTTGGCGATGTTTTCGAGGGCCCAGTCCCACGACACCGGCTTCCACTCCTTCGCGCCGGGCGCCCGATACATGGGCCGGGTCAACCGCTGCTTGTTCTCCGCCAACTGGCGCAGGGAAGAGCCCTTGGAGCACAGGGCCCCGCGGTTGATGACGTGGTCCGGGTCGCCCTCGATGTTGATGACCCGGCCCTCCTTCTGGCTGGTGGACACGATCGCCCCGCAGCCCACCGCGCAGTAGGGACAAATAGTGGTCGTCTCCTTGGCGGCTTTGGTCTTCAGCTCCTTGGCGTGGGCCGCGACCGGTGTGAGATCGGACCCCAGGCCGCTGAATGCCACGCCCGCGGCGGCGGCACCCGTGACCTGGACAAACTGCCTGCGTGTCAGATCCATAGACCCTCCTCCTTTGCTTGGTGTTTCGAAGTGAAAGCAATGCTCGGAAAGCAGCTGACTTCATGAGAACCAATGAAGTGTGGCTTCATGTATCGTGCACCCGTAGGCGGGTTCAGTTGGGCTAAATTAAAGGAAAAATAGAAGCTGGGATGAAGAAGCTATGCACTGTTATCAACTGTAAGCGCGAGTAACAATTACGCTAAACCCTATATGGGATTAAAGTGGTCATGTCAACAACTGAATGTCAGTAATTTTTTCATAAAGACGAAAAAATCAGGGCTGGGCTTTGCGCAGCGTGAGCGCTCCGACCCCCGGCAGATCAACAGCCACCGATTGCTGTGCTGGAATGGGTTTGGCGACCATGACCCCGCCGGTCTTGAGGTGCAGCCATATGGCACCGCTGCGTTCCTCCCAGCGCAGAGGGGTGCTTTCCTGTTCGGCCGTCCACTGCCCTTTGCCGCCGGCCTGAAGGGTCAGCGCCACCGTGCCGGCCGGGTCTTGCCCGGTCGGCCCCACATAACGGCCCTCCCATGAGGACCTGGACTCGCACGCCCAGATCAGCAAACCGATCAGCAACAGCGGCGCCAGCAGCCGGTGTGCCTGCCTCATCCGTCCACCTCCTGCAGGGATTCGAGAAGCCTGCCTTCCAGCTGCAGGGCCGAGGGGAAAAAATAGACCTGAAGGGTCATGATGAGCCACACGAGATCGCGCCCGAGAGTGCCCCAGCCCAGGGGCTCCTCCACCGACGTGAAACACCCGCACCCGATGGGGTTGCCGCGCAGCAGGGTGACCCCGATCGCCAGACTGAACATCACCAGCATCCCGCCGATGGCGGCCGCCGCGGATTTGGTGCGAACACCGAGAACCATCAGAATGCCGCTGACCAGCTCGGCCCACGGCATGACCAGCGCCATGAGGTTCACCGCCCAAAACGGCACCAGCTGGTAGCTTGCGATGGTTTCGGCGAACTCGCCGGGGTAGTTGATCTTGTACATGCTGGCGTAGATGAAGACTCCGCCGACGTAAACGCGCAGCAATAGCCCCAGCAGGGGATGGGCGATCGCTGTCTTCAACCAGCCGGGCCATTTCATGGCGTCACCGCAAACCCTTTCTCTTCCCAGGCCGCCACCCCTCCCTCCAGGATTCGGACCTGGTCGTGGCGTTGCAGAAGGCGCCGGGTCACATCTTCGTCATAGCGCTTGCTGATGGTGCGGCCGTAGACCAGCACCGTCTGCTCGGGTTTGAGCGTGCGGCCGAGCTTCATGGGGTAGATCACGTCGAACAGCGGCGCCGGGATGTTGACGGCCTCGGCAATGTGCTTTTGCTGAAAAAGTTCGGGCGGCCGGGCATCCACCAGCACCGCCTCGCCCCGGGTCAGCAGTTGGTGCGCCGTGAGCACATCGATCCGGGGGGCTTGCTCTTGGAAAACAGCCTCCGGTACAACCGGTATGCCGTTCGGACTGGAATAATTGAATGCCAGCGCCAAAACAGTGGATAGGATCGCCATCAGCAGTATATCGGCCGCGCGGAAGCGTCCGGCCCGCTCGGTCTCTCGCTGGATGAGCAGCTTCAGGCGGCCTTTGGCGAACTCCAGCACCCGTATCTGGTGGCGGGCCTCGGTCAGGTCGGTGATGGTCTGGCGCAGGTCCGCATTGGTCCGGCGCAGGTCCGTATTAAGGGTCTGGATGGTTTCAAACGCCCGGGCGTTTTTTAGAAACACCATGCAGTTGGCCGTCAATCCCCGCAGAAGTTCCTGCTCTTCCTTGGCCAGAGCCTGTTTGGCCAACGGGGCACCTAAAACGAGGAGTCCGAGCAGCGAGTCATCTACCGTGAACAGCAGAGCCGTGTGGACGGCTGCGCCCATCTCGGTTTCAGGGAATATCGCCTGGGGATCGACCACAAAGCCGACCGACATCGGGGCAAGGCGCCGCTCCTCGGTCGCTTGAAACCCACGGTAGAGCAGCTTTTCGGCCTCATCAAAGGTCCACTGCCGTGGTTCCGGGATTCCCCGGCTGGCCGATCGGGCCGCCCGGCTTTGCCGGTCGCAGAGCAGTACTCTGCCCCGGCTCACCCCGAAGGTGCCCATGACCATCAGCAGGAATGCTTCCAAGAGCTTGTCGGTCGCAGCGAGCGGGCTCAGCTCGGCGGTGAACTCATAGAGGGTCTGCAGATGAAAGAACTGCCGGTCGAGGGCCATGCCGTTCAGCGCACCAGGTCGTTGATCAGTTTAAGAAATGCGTCCAGGTCCTCGACGATCCCCATGTGGGTGTGCAGCACCTTGCCGTTCGGGTCGACGAGCAGGGTGAAGGGGGTGCGGGGCTCTCCGAGCAGCTTGTGGACATCGAAGCGCGGGTCCGGGACGATCGGAAAACTGTACTGGACCTGCTCGTAAAGGTATTGGATCTCGTTGACGTTCCCGCCGGCAGCGAGCGCCAGCATCTTGACCTGACCCTTCAGCTTGCCTTTTTCGATCCGATTGAACAGCGTATTGAACAAAGGGGCCTGCCGATAGCACTGCGGGCAGTAGACGCCGATGACCTCAAGCAGCAGCAAACGGCAGGGGACATCCTCCAGCCGAAAGCTTGCCTGTCTGATGCCGAGGTATTCCCGGGCCTTCTCGGGAACCGGCGCCTGGAGTTCGAACGCCGGAAGGGTGTCGCCCTTCTTGGGCAGGCCGGCACACCAGAGCGGACGAGCGGCACTTGTCCACAAAATTCCGATTACCGTGATTACAACCAGGATAAACCGCAAGGGTTTCATCATGATAACGCCTTCTCCAGGGAGTCCACCACCGGAACGATTTTCGAAAGCCCCACGATTTCAAAGACTTTGCGCAAGTTTTCGGACAACTCGGCCACCACGACATGGCGGCCGCGTTTCTGGCTTTCCAGAAGAAGCTGGGTCAGGATGGCGATCCCGGCTCCGTTGATCGCGGCGCTCTCCAGAAAGTGCAGCACGATACGGGGTTTGTCGAGCGCCAGGGCCTCCCGGAACAGGGCCTGAAAGCGGGCTTCGGCCTTGGCGGTGATGTTGCCCTGAACCACAAGCACGGCCGCCTTCTCGGTCGGCTGGAGGACCATCTCCCAGGTCTGTTCGCCGGCAAGACGCCGGCGCTCCTGCGCGCGCTTGATCGCCTGCTCGAGCAGGTGGCGCTGAATGGGTTTATTGATGAAATCGGTGGCCTCCAGGTTCAGGGCCTGGATGGCCAGGTCCATGTCGCCGTGACCGGTGATGACGATAACCTCGGCGGAGGGGTCGATGGCTTTGACCTGCTTCAGCACCTCGATGCCGTTCATGCCGGGCATCTTGATGTCGGTCAGAACGATGCCGGGGCGCTCGCGGTTGAAAACATCCACCCCCTCCTGGCCGTTTTCCGCTGTCAGCACCTCGTAGCCGTAGGCGGCCAGCGTCAACCGAAACATCATCAACGTGGGCTTCTCATCGTCGATGACCAGAATCTTTTCCATGCCATGACCTCGTTTTCGAGCCGTGATGATCTCATAAAACAGCTAATAAATCTCTGCGCCATCCTGTCGGTGGTGAGAAGTTTCCTTTGTGGGAGTGGCTTCCAGCCACGATTCCATCGCGGATAGATGCCGCTCCCACAGCAATAAGGTCACTTTCACCGGAAGTCATCATCTTTGACCCGCCGGGCACGGCGGGTCAAGTGACGGCAAAGCTGAGCTTGAAGGTGGTGCCCCGACCCTCCTGACTCGTCAGTTGAATGTCGCCCCTGTAGTCTTTGACGATCCCGTATGTGATGGCCAACCCGAGGCCCATGTCGATGCTGCTTTCCTTGGTGCTGAAAAACGGCTCGAAGATTTTGTCCCGAACCGTGTCGCTGATGCCGATGCCGTCGTCTTCGACCTCGGCCGTCACGTGCCCGCCTTCCTGGTAAGTGCGAATGAGGATCTTGCCGGCCGGCCGGCCGGGCAGCCGTTCCTTCTTTTCGCTGATGGCATCCCGCGCATTGGTGACCAGGTTGAAAAACACCTGCTGCAGCCGGTTGTCGTGCGCCATGATGGTGGGGATCCCCTGGTCGAGATCCAGCTCCATGCGGATGTTTTCCAGCTCGAACTGGCGGCCGACCAGGGAAAAAACCGCCTGGATGGGTTTGTTGATGTCCACCCGTTCCACCATCGGCTCGGCCTTGCGGCCGAAAGAGCGCAGGGTGTTGATGATTTCGGCCGCGCGGTCGACCTGGGTGCTCATCTCCGTAACCACCTGGCGCAGGTCCAGCGGCGGGAGTTCGCGCTGTTGCTCGACCATCATTCCCAGGAAATCGCTGCCCATCTTGATGGCGTTGAGCGGCTGATTCAACTCGTGGGCGATGCCGGCGGACATCTCTCCGAGAGACTTCATCTTGCTCGCCTGGATCAGCTGAGCGTCCTTTTCGATCATCTCCGTGATGTCGGTCGAGGCCAGCACGATCGCCGGCTGGCCCTTGTAGGCGATGGTGCTGGCATGCAGGTTGACGTAGAAAGGCGTGTGGCCTTTCTTGTAGTGCAGCGCCTTGGGATAAGTCACCAGCCCCTCGGTTTCGCCCTGGCCCTGGAGGGATCGAAAGTACTCGTGCGTGTGCTCGGGGGCCAGCTCCGTGAAAGCCTTGCCGATCAACTCGGCCCGGCTGTACCCGTAGACCTCCACGGCCCGCGGATTGGCGTCGATGATGTCGAAAGTCTGGGGGTTGACGACAAAGATGGGGTCGGGGCCGCTGTCGAAGAGGGAGCGGTATTTCTTCTCGGATTCGCGCAGACGCCGCCGGTAAAGCCGGATGCTCCAGATCATGTTGTAAAACGCATCCGCCAGCTGGGCCACTTCATCGCCCTTTTGACGCCGGTAGAACCGGCAGTCCCGGCAAATCAGATCACTGCCTGAAAGCTCATTGCCGGCATCCGCGACGGCCAACTCCCCATCCAGGTGCCGGCAGGGCACATCGGGGTTGGCGAAGGCCGGGCATTCCAGCGGCTGCCCGGAATCGGCGCCTTGCTCCGCGTCCAGTTTCACATCGAAGTTGCCCTTGCTCAACTCGTCCGAAATACGGGTGAGCTTGGAGATCGGCATGGTGATGTACTTGGCGATGCGATGGGTGATGACGAAAATGATCACGACCACCAGTGACAGGAACCCCAGAAACGTGGTTCGAAGCTTGCCGACCAGCTGATCGATGTGGTTCTTGTTGAGCCCCACGTGCACGGTGCCGATGCGGTAGATCCCCTGGGTGATGGGGATGGCGATATCGTAGGCCATCTGGTCCCCGATCCGGCACAGGCGCACGCTTTTGGACTGGTCCGGCGGGACCCGGTTCTCCAGGCGCAGGGACTCGGGGAAGGGGCGCGTCAGGGTATGGCTGAGGACCTGGTCCTCGCGGTCGCTGACGAAGATGTAGGAGACCAGGTGCTGGCGCTCCTTGAGCTTAGCCTCGTCGAAGATCAGGCTGAGCAGATCGGGGTAGTTCTTGTCGAGAATGTAGCCGCTGCTGCGCTCGGCGATCGTCCGGCCGATCGCGATACCCCGCAGTTCGAGCTCGTCGATCAGGTTGTCCACCAGGATCCAGCGCGCCATCATGGCAATTACGGCGCTGATGATGAGAATGACCGCAATGATGGAGAAGAAGATCTTGTTCTTGAGGCTGATATCGCGGAAGCGTTTGGCGGCTTCCTGGATGACATTGCGGCTCATGGGCGGCTCAACGTGGTGCGTTCAGCTGGGCCTTGATCCCTGCCCAGTCTTTGATCAGAGAAAACTGCCCGTTTTCGAGTCGGGTGAAATGGACGCGATCCAGCCCCTGGTGATCGCTCGCGCTGAAGGCGATGTTGATGTCCGGCCCCAGAGCCAGATCGTGGATCGATTCGATGGCATCGATGAATCCCTCCCGGGTGAGGTCGGCACCGGCCCGGTTGAGGCCTTCGACCAGCACCCGTGCGTTGATGAACCCCTCGAAGCCCACGAAGTTCGGCTGGTCTTCCGGGTAGTAGCGCTTGAGCAGCGTGACGTAGCCGAGCTCGCCGGTCAGCAGTGGACTGGGGTCTTGGCGGTCGGGGGGGGGAACCACTTGCGACATGACGACCGTGATGCCCTGCTGGTTTTCAAGCCGCCGGGCCAGTTCATCGGCCCCGACGAAAGACACCAGGTAAAACAAGGGCCGGAAGCCCTGTTCGTGGGCCAGCCGAATGAATTTGGCGCACGGATCGTAGGTCCCGATCATCACCACGGCCTCGGCCCCGGAGGACATGATTTTGTTCAGGCCTTCCTGCACATCCAGCGTGCCGCGGTTGTAGGAGCCCCCGGCGACCGGCGCCAGGTTGAAGCGCTTCAAGGCCAGCTCGGTTCCCGTCAGGCCGTCAAAGCCGTAGGTGTCGTACTGGTAAAAAACGGCAATCTTTTTCAAACCCAGGTCGTCGACCAGATGCCGGACGGCCGCACCGGTCTCCTGATAATAGGAGGCCCGCACGTTGATCAGGAAGCGGCTGAACGGTTCGCGCAGGGCGTTGGCGCCGGTGAACATGCCCAGGAGCGGGATTCGGGCTTCCTCGATGAGCGGCAGGACTTTGACCGTCGTGGGGGTCCCGACGTAGCAAAACAAGGCGAACACCTGATCGTCGATGATGAGCTTCTGGGTGTTGGCCAGACACATGGGAGGATCGTAGCTGTCGTCGTAGGCCACCACTTTGATGCCGCGGCCGTGAACTCCTCCCATTTCGTTGACGTGGTTGAGATAGCACATGGCGCCGCGAAAGGTCTGGGTGCCAAGAAAACTGGCGTGGCCCTTGAGCGCCAGGGACGAACCCAGAACGACCTCCTGCGCCGTCACACCCGGGCTGCCGGTTTTCGGTGCCGCACTCTCATCCGGGGATTGGCATCCCGTCATCAGGAAGGCAAGACACAGAATCACAACGCGGCCCAGGTTGAGCATCGATAGCCTAAGACCGCCTTTGGGACCGGGATGTGCGGAAGCAGAACTGACCGCCGCGGTCAGCAAAAGGAGCCGCCGGTTTGATTGAAGCGTATTCATTTTTTTATCGTATATCTAAAGACATGCTGTAAGTCCATAGAATTCGCCCTGCGGATGAGTATCGTGGGTGCCGGCGAACGACCGGCGCCCGCGATTTGACAAGGCTAAACGCGGCGCTTATGTTGACTCCCATAATCGTTGTTACTAATTGAGTGGAGGTTGACGGAATGTCGTTTGAAACCCGCGAGGAAGTTCTTGAAAAAGTCATCGCCATGCCGCGGCCGAAGTGCCCGCATTGCGGCGTCGAAATGAGCCTGTGGGAGGAGCCCCCGATGCACATGGGAGACGGCCTGGGCTGGGGAACCCCTTTTCTCTTTATCTGCTTCAGCGACGAGTGCGCGCTGTATCGGGAGGGCTGGAAACACATCGAGGAGAGCTATGCCCACAAAGCCTCATACCGCTGCATGAACTATCCCGGCACCGACGTTTTCGAGGTGATGCCGGTGTTCAGCGACATGGGCGGCCGGGGCCAGATTTACGATGACCAGGCCATGGCCGAACAGGAGGTGAGCAAAGAGGCGATAAAGCGCGGTTTCAACCTGCTCGCCGAATTTTTTACGACCAAAGACGGGCCGGGCATGATGCGCCTGTTGCTGGACCCCACCGAACCGGCGCGGGTGCGGCTCAAGGCCGCGGAGATGATCGGAGACCTCGGGGAGACCGAGTCCATCGAACCGCTGCGAAACGTCCGTTTCGGCAACGAGCTGATCCAAAAGAAAGTGGACGAGGCCGTCGCCAAGATCCACGAACGTCATTTCACCCGGGAATGCCCCTTCTGCGCGGAGATCATCAAACGGCGAGCCAATGTCTGCAAGCACTGCGGCAAAGACGTGGCCGGGCAGTAACACGCGTCAGGTTGTGCCCATCCATAAACGGCGTCTTTCGGCCCATGCCGGCGTTCTCGCTCTTCGCAATCCTCGGCGTAGCCTCACTACGCCTGCGGTTGCGAAATCGCTGCGGCCTTGGCCTGAACCGAAATCCGCCATTTCTGGATAGACACTATGTTAAATGGCGCCGCACGTTGACCGTTTCACGGTCGTAGGTCCTGAAAATCAGCGCCTCACGCTCCCGTCGCTCTTCCGAAAGCGGCTCAAACCGGGCGGATGTGAGCCCGCGCAGAGCGTCCGCTTTGGCAGGAATCGCCTCCATCCCCGCGCCGATGGTCTTGCCCGTGACGGCATCGATGACGGTTGCGGTGCGGCCGTCGGAGACGACGGCCAGCGGGATCGGGTTCTCCCCGAGCAGGCGGGCCGCCGCCACGGTCTGCCGCTCCCAGGAGCCCAGCGAGCCGGCCGCACAGGTGATGACCATGAGTCGCAGGCCCCCCACTGTCACCACGAGATCCACCTGCGAGCGGTAGGGCTCGCCCCGGATCGTCAACTCCAGGTCCGCATCCACGGCGATGTCCTGCCGCGCATAGCCTTTCTGCTCCACCAGGAACCGCTCCACGACCTGGCGGTTCTCCTCGGCGCCGATGTTGGGGGTTTCGCAGCCGGTGATGAAATCAATCAGGGTGGCGTGGGGTTTGAGCGGAGGGGGCATGGCGTTTTCCGCCTCACGCGTCCGCGACCCGGCTGGGCGCCCGGCGCGCGGCGGCCTTGCGTTTCTTCACGCTCGGCAGCTCGATCCGCCGCGCATCGGTCCATAGCCCTTCGAGGTCGTAGAACTGCCGCACCGAGTCGTAGAACACGTGAATGATGACGTGGCCGTAGTCCATCAGCACCCACTGGCCCTCCGTGGCGCCCTCGACGCCCAATGGCTTGACCTTCTGCTTGCGCAGCTGCCTTTCGACGTGCTCGGCGATGGCGGTCACCTGGCGGTTGGAGCGGCCGCTGCAGATAATGAAGGCATCGGCGATCGAGGTGAGCTCCCGCATGTCCAGGGCCACCACGTCGACGGGCTTCTTCCCCAGAACCGCCTTGATGTAAGGCTCCAGCCCAGCGTTAATGTCATCGGTCATCGATACAATCCCTTGGATGTGATGTAGTGCCTGACGTTCGAAGGCACGAGGTACCGGATCGAACGCCCCTCGCGCACCCGTTCCCGGATCCGGGTGCTGGAGATATCGAGTGCCGTCACCTGGAACACGGTGATGGGCTCCAAGCCCGGGGCTTTGCAGCCGGCTGCGCCCTCGCAGACGGTGCCGTCCGGGGAGAGTCTCGACCGGATGAAATCCTGAACGATCTGCTCGTCGCTCTCGCCGCTGCCGCCGGCCGCGTCGGGACGGGACAGCACGATCACGGGGACCAGGGCCAGCAGGTCGCGGAAAGACTTCCACGTGTCGATCTCGAGAAAGGCGTCCAGTCCCATCACGAGAAAAATGTCGGCGTCTGCGGTCAGGCTCTGCCGGAAACCGCGAACGGTGTCGATGGTGAAGGATGGGCCGGAGCGTTTGATCTCCACGTCCGAGACCATCAGCCCGGAGTCGCCTTCGACGGCCAACTCGATCATCCGCAGGCGGTTTTCCGCCGCAGCCACTCCGGTGCGCCCCTTGTGCGGCGGGACAGCGGCCGGGATGAGGAAGACCTGGTCCAGGCCAAACCCCTCCTTCACCTCCAGAGCCGCCCGCAGGTGGCCGAAGTGGATCGGATTGAATGTTCCCCCAAACAGCCCTACCCGCATAGATAGCTTCGACCTTAATTAGCCGATTCTCTTTCTGGTTTTTGCGGAAGGACCCGTCGGGGTCTGCCTCCGCATGGGCCGCCGCAAAGGACTCCAAGGCTTCGTCAACGCCCCCGGAGCTTCGATAACCTCCTCACCGGCAGCGGCGGCTGTCTTTGTCGTGGGGCGTTGTCTTCCGGGGCTTTCTGGTAATATCTGAGCGGCCCTGCTGCCTTTGAGACGGCCGGAGAAAAGATTGCGGCGGCCCATGCGGAGGCAGACCCCGATGGGTCTCGATATGAATCGACTGAATCGCTCACTTTAGGTTTCTAATCAAGCGTCCCTGACTTGCCCGTTGCCGAAGACGACGAACTTGGTGGTGGTCAGCTCCTCGAGCCCCATCGGGCCGAAGGCGTGCAGCTTGGAGGTGCTGATGCCGATCTCCGCCCCCAGGCCGAGCTGTCCGCCGTCGTTGAACCGGGTCGAAGCGTTCACCAACACCACGGAGGAGTCCACCTCGCGCACGAAGCGCCGCGCCCGCTCATAGTCCCGCGTCACGATGGCATCGGTGTGGCTCGAACCGTACGCGGCGATGTGCGCGATGGCCGCCTCCATGTTCTCCACCACCCGCACCGCCAGAATCAGGTCCAGATACTCCGCGCTCCAGTCTGCGTCGGTCGCGGAGATGATTGCTGGCAGCATGCGCCGGGTCTCCGGGCATCCGCGCAGCTCGACACCGGCCGCGGCAAAGCGCTGCGCCATTGCCGGCAAAAAGCGCGTCGCCTCTGACCGGTGCACGAGCAGTGTTTCCATCGCGTTGCACACTCCCGGCCGCTGAACTTTTGCGTTGAAGCTCACCGCCTCGGCCATGGCGAGGTCCGCACCCTCGTCCACGTAGACGTGGCAGACGCCCTTGTAGTGCTTGAGCACGGGGATCCGCGAGTGGGCGACCACGAAGCGGATGAGCTCTTCGCCCCCGCGCGGGATGATCAGATCGATGGATTCCTCCTGCTCGAGCAGGGCGTTCACGGCGGCCCGGTCCGTCACCGGGACCACCTGGACGGCGGCGGAGGGAAGTCCGGTGTCCGCAAGTGCCCGGCCGATGACGGCCGCGAGCGCCCGGTTGGAGTGGAAGGCCTCGGAGCCGCCGCGCAGGATGACGGCGTTGCCGGCCTTGAGGCACAGTCCGGCGGCATCCACGGTCACGTTCGGGCGCGACTCGTAGATGATCCCGATCACCCCCAGCGCGATCCGCATGCGGGCGATTTCAAGCCCGTTCGGCCGGACTCGGCTCGGGCCGAGGCTGCCCACGGGGTCGGGCAGCTGTGCGACCTCGCGCAGCCCGCGGGCCATGGCGGCGATGGTGCTCTCCGTGATGGTGAGGCGGTCGATCAGGGCGGGCGTAAGTCCCGCGCTCCGGGCGGCCTGCACGTCCCTTTGATTCTCGGCGCACACGGCGTCCGCATTCCGCACGATCTCGTCGGCCATGCGCAGCAGCGCCTGGTTTTTCTGCCCGGACGTGATGCGCGTCATGGCCTGCGAGGCCTGCCGGGCGGCCCGGGCCATGCGAGCGATGGTTTCTTCGATAGTGCTCATTTTCAATCTCGCCGGGACCGATCGTTGATGGAAAGATGCCGGATGCTGGATGCTGGATACGAGATACGCGTAAATGAATATCCAATTATGGCGACAGGGTTTTATAGCTATCGAGGATCGCGTATCCTGAATCTCGCATCCAGCACCCTCCCTCAGGTTTCTTCTACCTCATCTGCGGCCGTGATCACCAGGTTGTCCCGGTGAATCACCTCGTCATAGGGCTTCTGGCCGAGCACCTGCGAGATGTGCTGGGACCTGAGGCCCATGATCCTGCGGATGTCGGCCGCACCGTAGTTGACCAGCCCGACCCCGACGGCCTCGCCGCCGGGCACCTGGAACTCCACCGGTGCTCCGACAGTGAACTCCCCTTGCACCCCGACAATGCCGCTGGCGAGCAGGCTTTTGCCGCGGCGGGTCACGGCGGTGCGGGCACCCGCATCGATCGTGAGGATTCCCTTGGGCTTGAGCGAGAACGCGATCCAGCACTTCCGGCGGGTGAGCTTCTGCCGGCGCGGGACGAAATACGTGCCGTGGGCCTCCCCGTCGAAGAGCCGGACCAGAATGTCCGGCTTGTCCCCCTTGGCAACCACCATGGGAACCCCGGCGGAGTTCACTTTGCGGGCGGCGTTGATCTTGCTCATCATCCCGCCGGTCCCCAGGGGGCCCGGGATGCTGCCGGCGGCTTTCTCGGTGCTCTTGGTGATGACGCCCACCACGGGAATCAGCTCGGCGTCGGGCTCGGTGCGCGGGTCCCGGGTGAACAGGCCGTCGGTGTCACTCAGGATGACGAGCAGGTCCGCGTCCATGAGCAGCGTGATCATCGCCGCCAGGTTGTCGTTGTCGCCCAGTTTGATCTCCTCGACCGAGACCGTGTCGTTCTCGTTGATGATGGGCACGATCTTCCAATCGAGGAGGGTGTTCAGGGTGTTGCGGGCGTTCAGGTAGCGCTTGCGGTTGGAAAGGTCTTCGCTGGTGAGTAGGATCTGGGCCGCCTTGAGGCGGTGCCGCTCAAAGGCCTTCTCATACTCCATGATGAGCCCGGCCTGGCCTACGGCGGAAACCGCCTGGCGCTGCGGCAGTTCATCCGGCCTGCGTTCCAACCCGATTTTTTTCAGCCCCGAGGCCATGGCCCCGGAGGAGACGAGAATCACTTCGCGCCCGGTTTCCATCAGGCGGCTGATCTGGCCGGCGATGCTGCGCATCACGGCAATGTTCAACCCCTGGCGGGCGGTCAGGACGTTGCTGCCGACCTTGACGACAACCCGCCGGGCGCGTTCAAATTGGAGCTTGCGGTCGCTCATCTTTCAGCTCATCCAAACGGTTGCTGATCTGGGCGAGGAGCTGATCGACCCCTTTTACGGTGGCCGCCGAAATGAGATGAAGCTTGGTCCGCTTTTTAAGGGCGGCCTTGAACGCCCGGGCACGCTCCTCGGTGCCGGGCAGGTCGAGCTTGTTGAGCACGATGATCTGCGGCTTGCGGGCCAGGTCAGGGCTGTACGAGGACAGCTCGGTGTTGATGGCCGCGTAAGCCTCGAGCGGGTTTTCCGGGTCGATCGCGGAGGCGTCGATAAGGTGCACGAGCAGACGCGTGCGCTCGATGTGACGCAGAAATTGGATCCCGAGGCCGGCGCCGGTGTGAGCCCCGGGGATCAGGCCGGGGATGTCGGCGACCACGAACGGCTCGCGATCGCCGGCCTTGACCACCCCCAGGTTGGGCACCAGGGTGGTGAAAGGATAATCGGCGATCTTCGGCCGGGCTGCGGAAATGACGCTGATGAGGGTGGATTTGCCGGCATTGGGAAGGCCGATGATGCCCACGTCGGCCAGCAGTTTGAGCTCGAGCTTGAGCTGCTTGACTTCCCCCGCTTCACCCGGCTGGGCAAACCGCGGGGTGCGGTGGGTGGAACTCTTGAAGTGGGTGTTGCCCTTGCCGCCGCGCCCGCCGCGGGCGATAATGAAGGATTCGCCGGGAAGACAGAAGTCCTTGAGGATATCGCCCGTTACGGCGTCTCTCACGATGGTGCCCGGCGGGACTTCGATGACGATATCGCTGCCGTTCTTGCCGGTCCTCTGGCGGCCTTCTCCGCCGCCGCCCCGCTGGGCCGTGAACTCGTGCTTGAACCGGAAGGGGTAGAGGGTTCGGCGGTCCTGCGAACTCACCAGGGTCACGTCTCCGCCCTTGCCGCCATCACCGCCATCCGGACCGCCGAGCGGAACATACTTCTCGCGCCGGAAACTCAGACAGCCGTTTCCGCCGTCACCGGATCGGACCGTTATGATCGCTTCGTCAATAAACTTCACTCTGCGGCGTAAACACTCACTTTTTGGCGCGTCCGGCCTTGGCGCTCATAGGCGACGATCCCGTCGATCATGGCGAACAAGGTGTAATCTTTGCCCAACCCGACGTTTTGGCCCGGGTGGAACTTGGTGCCGACCTGACGCACGAGGATGTTGCCGGCCCTGACCTTTTGCCCGCCATAGATCTTGACCCCGCGGCGCTGCCCGGCCGAGTCGCGACCGTTCCTGGAACTTCCGGCTGCCTTCTTGTGTGCCATATCTCCTCACTCCTAAGGCGACTTCGTAAGAAGCTCAACTTCTGCGTTGAACTGCATCCCGCACGCGCTGGGGCGTACATAAGTGCGCCTCGCTCGGCGGGACTGGTGCGCCTTGAATTTGAACTTCTTACAAAGCCGCCTGTTATGTTTTTAGATTATGCGCGATGAGATCGTAAAATGTCATCTGTTTCGATGGCTTTGTAAAAAGGCCAAGGTCAAGGCGCGCGAATTTCGCGGCGCGAGGCGTACTGACAGTACGCCGCAGCGACAGCGAGATGAAGCGCAGCGCCGAGATTGGCCTTTGTACGAAGTCATCATGCTTCGATGCCGTCGATGCGGATAGCGGTGAACGGCTGTCGATGGCCATTCTTCCGGCGATAGCGCTTGCGGCGTTTGTATTTGAATACGAGGATCTTCTTGGCCTTGTCCTGCTCGACGATCTGGGCCTGGACCGCAACGTTCTCCAGAACCGGCTGGCCGACACGGACGTTTTCGCCATCCGCCACCATCAAGACCTTGTCAAAAGTCACGGAACTGCCGACCTCGCCTGGGATCTTTTCGATCCGGAGGGTCTCGCCCTTCATGACCTTGTATTGTTTTCCGCCCGTGTTGACGACCGCGTACATGGGTGCCTCCTGAAATAAATTGGCATTTCAAAACCGTTGAATATTAAATGATACGCAAATTTTGTCAATAAAAATCTTCAACGCTTCACGAGGGGCCCTTGGTTTGTCCTCCCAGGCCGGAGATCATGTCCTGCATTTTTTGGTAGTTGACGGCATTTTGAATGGCAATTCCGCCCTGCTCAGCCACGGCCATGGCAAAATTGATGTCGGCGGCCGAGAAATAACGGACTCCCGTGGTGAGCAACCGCATCATCCCGATCGGCTCTTCCTGGACCGTGATGGGCACGGCCAGTATGCTCCCCACGCCTTCCGCAGCGGCTTCCTTGTGATAAATCGTGTGGATGTCCACGGTGGCGTCGGGAATCACCACCGGCTCGCCCTGCAGAATGTAATGGGTGGCAAGTTCCTCGTCGAGCGCGCCCCTTTCGAGGTAAGCCCGACTCAAGCCATGCGCGGCCTTCAACTGCAGGCGGCCATTGGCCGACTCGAGCAGGCGGATGGTGCAGGCTTTGAGTTTCATCACCTCGGGCATTCGCCGGACGATCAGGTTCAAAATGGCATCCAACTCATGCGTGGAGTTGATCGCTTTGCCGATCTCGGCCAGGGCTTTGAAATAACCGATTTGGCGACTCTGCTCTTGGTAGGCGCGGGCATTTTCGATGGCGATGCCGCACTGCTCGGCCAGGGCGGCCACGAACTCCATCTCCCGCGGCTCAAAGGCCCTGGGAGTCCGGGCGAGCAATCGGAGAATGCCGCCCACCTGCCCGCGAATCGCAACCGGCGCTACCAGGATGCTTTTGATCCCCTCTTCCTGAGCGGCATCGTGGTAGTGGTAGCGCGGGTCGCTGGCGGCGTCGTAGATCGCGATCGGAGTGCCGGCGAGCGCCTTGAGAACGCTCTCCTCTGCGTCGACCGGCCCACGGCTCAGGTAAGCCTCGCTGAGGCCGGAGGCGGCCTGCAGCACCAGTTTCTTCCCGGAGGGGTCCAGCAGCCGGAGGGTGGCCGCGTCGACACCGACCACCTCGGGGACCTTGTGAACGATCAGCTCGAAAACCTCATTGAGATTCAGATTCGAAGTGATGGCCTTTGTCAGGTCGAGCAGCAGCTGGAGGTATGTTTTTTCTCGATTCATGGCTCAATTTCCCGAAGTTTTTTTGTATCATATAGCAGGGATCTTCAAAAACAAGCATCAAGGCCGTCAGCCAAGGCGCGCGACGTTTTTGAAAGCGCAGTCCGCCTGCGGCGGACCATCGGGGGTCAGGCGGGGTTATGAAACCACTTCTTGGCAACGATCATTGACCTGCCCGCCGGGATGCCCGGCGCTTCATGGTCCGGAGCAGCTTGACCGGGTCCTCGAAGCGGGCGGCCAGCATGACGGCGGCGACAATGTAGGGCTTGAAGCCCGCCTGGATATAAGTGGGGATGCGGTAGCGTTCGAACACGCTCGCCGCCACCTCGCCGGCGGCGCAAGAAACCCCGGAGATGTCCGCCGGCAGGCAGTGCATGTAGAGCGCCTTGCCTTTGCGGGTGAGCTTCATCTTGGCCTCGGTGCATTCCCAGTCCTTGAACTCGGCGTTTTTGGCGAGGCAGGCCTTCTCCAACTCCTTGAGCCCGGCGGTGTCGTTGCTGCGCAGCAGCTCGGTGCGCTTTTCCATGACGCGATAGGGGGCCCAGCTCTTGGGGTAGACCACGTCGGCGCCGGCAAAGGCCTCGTCCATGGAGTTCACGACCTTGAAGCTGCCGCCGTTTTCTTGCGCGAATACGCCCGCCTTGGCGACCACGTCGGGGATCAGTTGGTAGCCCTCTGGGTGCGCCAGCACCACATCCATGCCGAAGCGCGTCATCAGCCCGATCACCCCCTGGGGCACGGAGAGCGGCTTGCCGTAGCTGGGCGAATAGGCCCAAGTCATGGCGATCTTCTTGCCCCTCAGGTTGTCGAGTGCGCCGAAGTGGTTTTCAAGCTGCATCAGGTCGGCCATGCTCTGGGTGGGGTGGTCCACGTCGCTTTGCAGGTTGACCACGTACGGCCGCTGCTCCAGGACCCCGGCCTTGAACCCGTCTTCCACGGCGGCGGCCACCTGCTGCATATAGGTGTGACCCGCGCCAAGGAAAATGTCGTCGCGGATGCCGATGAACTCGGTGAAGAAGGCGATCATGTTGGCTGTCTCGCGCACGGTCTCGCCGTGGGCGATCTGCGATCGGCCCTCGTCCAGGTCCTGGACGCCCAGGCCCAGCAGGTTCGCTGCCGAGAAAAAGGAGAAGCGCGTGCGCGTGGACTGGTCCCGGAAGATGCTCACCGCCAGGCCGGACTCGAAGCAGCGGGTCGAGATGTTTTCCCGGCGCAGCCATTGCAGCGCATCGGCCACGGCAACGATTTTCCGGAGCTCATCGACGGATTTCTCCCAGGTCAGCAGAAAGTCCTTGTGGTAGAGATCGCCCGAAAGCGCGGCGATCTCTTTTATCAAACTTTGAAAATTGCTCATGCTTCCTCCATTCAAGCGGTCCGCGCGTAAAGCGCGTAAAAGGCCGCGGCGTTGACCAGATCCTCGATCGGGGTCTTTTCGTTAGGCGCGTGGGCCATGGCCTCCTGGCCGGGGCCGAAACCGATGGCGGGAATCCCGTACATGCCGGAGATCGTGACGGCGTTGGTCGAAAAGGTCCATTTCCCGATCCGGGGCGGCTTGCCGAAAAGCGACTGGCAGGCGCGGGCGCCGGCCTGCACCGCCGCGTGGTCCTCGGGCCACTTCCAGGTCGGGTAGTATTTTTCCATGCCGTAG
>DATITS010000224.1:0-38448 GCA_035467535.1 Desulfobacterales bacterium | reverse complement strand
ACCGTGGCCTGGCTGGAGCACCACCTCCAGCAGTACCCCGGCACGGTGATCGCCGTCACCCACGACCGCTACTTCCTCGACAACGTCGCCGGCTGGATCCTGGAGCTCGACCGCGGACGGGGGATCCCGTGGAAGGGGAACTACTCCTCGTGGCTCGAACAGAAACAGGCCCGGCTCCGGATCGAGGAGAAGTCGGAAAGCAAACGTCAGAAAACCCTCGAACGCGAACTCGAGTGGATCCGCATGAGCCCCAGGGCGCGCCAGAGCAAGTCCAAGGCGCGCATCACCGCTTATGAGAATCTGCTGGCCCAGGACAGCGCCGGGCGCGCGGAAGACCTCGAGATTTACCTTCCGCCGGGACCGCGCCTGGGCAACCTCGTGGTGGAAGCCCGACAGGTCGGCAAAGGCTTCGGCGACCAGCTGCTCGTGGAAAACGTGTCGTTCACCCTGCCGCCCGGCGGCATCGTGGGCGTCATCGGCCCGAACGGCGCCGGCAAGACCACCCTCTTCCGCATGATCACCGGCCAGGAAAAACCGGACAGCGGCACCATCCGTACTGGCGACACGGTACGCCTCGCCTACGTCGATCAAAGCCGCGACTGCCTGGACCCCGCAAAATCGGTCTGGGAGGTGATCACGGACGGGGCCGATCTGCTCGACCTCGGCAAAGTTCAGGTGAAATCCCGGGCCTATGTAGCGCGCTTCAACTTCTCCGGCTCCGACCAGCAGAAAAAGGTGGGCATGATCTCCGGCGGGGAACGCAACCGCGTGCATCTGGCCCGGATGCTGAAATCGGGGGGCAATGTCCTGCTGTTGGACGAGCCGACCAACGACCTCGACGTGAACACCCTGCGGGCGCTGGAAGAGGCGCTCGAGGGGTTTGCCGGCTGCGCGGTCGTCATCAGCCACGACCGGTGGTTCCTCGACCGCATCGCCACCCACATCCTGGCCTTCGAGGGTGAAAGCCGCGTCGTCTGGTTCGAGGGCAACTACTCGGATTACGAGGCCGACCGGCGCAGGCGGCTGGGGGCCGAAGCCGATCAGCCGCACCGGATTAAATATCGGGCACTGACGCGATAAGAACGGTCACACATGCCCCCGCAAGGCGGGGGCATAGTCGCTCCAGTTCCAGAAGGGAGCCTGCCCGGGCGGCTCCGGCATGGGCCAGGGCCAGCCGGCGGGGGTCGGCGCGGTGAAGGTGAGTGTTTCTCGGCGGGTGGGGTGCTCGAAACAGATCTGCCGCGCCAGGAGGGCGATCTGCCGGGAGGGTAGCGGTCCGGAGGCGCCGTAGCGCACATCGCCCACGATCGGGCAGCCGACGTGCGCCAACTGCAGCCGGATCTGATGTTTGCGGCCGGTCTCGAGCTCGATTTCAACCAGGCTGCGGCCGCACGCGGTTTCCCGTACGCGGTAGGCGAGTCGTGCCTCGCGGCCGAGCGGCGTCGGGTGCGGCACGATGCGGACCGATCGTTCCCGCCGTTCGAGGCAATGCACCAGCCGCCCCTCGGCGGAAGGGGGCCCGCCTTCGACCACCGCAAGATAGACCTTGCGCATCCGCCGGTTTCGGATCTGCTCGCTCAGGCGCGCGGCCGCCTTGGACGTGCGGGCAAACACCATGACACCCGCCACGGGGCGGTCCAGGCGGTGCACAAGCCCCAGGAAAGCCTGTCCCGGTTTGTGATGGCGCTCCTTGATCCAGGCCTTGGATAAATCCAGAAGGTTGGCTTCCCCGGTCTCGTCTGCCTGAGAGAGCAACCCGGCCGGCTTGTAAACGACCAGCAGGTGGTTGTCCTCGAAGAAAACCGGCCAGCGTTCATGCAGAAGCGGAATCATGACAACACCCGGGCGTTCGCATGATTAAAAAGCAACATTCGCCATCCTCGAGCCGCGTCTCTCCGGACATGGAGCAGATGGAGGCCGTTTTAGGCTCCTGCGGCATTCGCCTTTCTCCGCTTCAACTTAGGCAGCTTTGGGCCTATCACAGCCTGCTGCGTGAAGGCAATGCCGATTTGAATCTCACCCGGGTCCACAATTTCAACAACATGGTGACCAAGCTTTACGTGGACTCGATGCTGCCGGCGGACCTTTTGGAGCTGCCCTCGCCGCTGCTCGATCTCGGCACCGGCCCCGGCATGCCGGGAATCCCGCTTAAAATTTACCGGCCGGCACTCGACCTGGTCCTGGCAGAGACCCGCGGCAACCGCGTCGAGTTTCTCAACCATGCGCTCGAGCAACTGGAGCTGAAGGGCATCCGCGTGGTCGGCGGCCGGGTCACCGAGCGGTTCGAGGAGCCCGTGGCCGGCGTGATCACCCGCGCCGTGGAGACCATCGAAAAGACCCTGGAACGGGTGGCGGGCTGCCTGGCCAAGGATGGGCTGGTGATCTTCATGAAGGGCCCGCACTGCGACGAAGAGCTCGCCCGCGCCCAGGCCCGTTTCGCAGGCGCCTATACCCTCGTGTCCGATCGACCCTACCGCATCCCCCACACCCTCCACCAGCGCCGGCTGGTGGTGTATCGCCGGCTGGACGAGCCTCTTTATAATCGCAAGGCCAAGGCCATGATCACGCATCCCGTTCGCACCATCGCAAGCGGCCAGAACCCCCACTTCAAAGAGATGAAAAAACTCCTGACCGGCCGGGGCGTCCGCAAGGGCGGCAAGGCCCTTGTCTCCGGAATCAAGCCGGTGGCTGAGATCCTCGCAAACCACCCGGATCGCTGTGAGGCCTGGATCAGCAGCGCGGGTCAGGCACCGCCACCGCCCCACAGCCCGCCGCACCTGACGTGGTTTCAGCTGGACCCCGGGCTCTTCGATGAGCTGGACGTGTCCGGCACCCACGCACCCCTGCTGCTCATCCGCCTGCCGGAGATCCCGGAGTGGCTCCCCCACGAAGGGTTTCCGGCCGGATGCAGTGTGCTCATCCCGTTCCAGGACCCGGAAAACGTGGGCGCGGTCCTTCGCTCGGCAGCGGCATTCGGCGCCGCCCAGGCGATCCTCCTTTCCGAAAGCGCCCACCCCTTTCACCCCAAAGCCCTGCGCGCCTCCGGCGGGGCCGTGCTGAGCCTGCCCCTGCGGCAGGGCCCGGCGCTTGGCGACCTGCCGGAAGAGCTTCCGATCGTCGCCCTCTCCGCGCAAGGGCCGGACATCCGTGCCGCAGCGTTCCCGCCGGCCTTCGGCCTGCTCGCCGGCCTGGAAGGCCCGGGCCTGCCGGAGCCCTGGCGCAGCCGCGCGGTGAGCATCCCCATCCGGGCCGAGGTGGAGTCGCTCAACGCGGCCGCCGCGACGGCAGTGGCGTTGTATGAGTGGAGGCAAAGAGAAGGGGGAATTCGAAAGGCGGAGGGCGGAAGTCGGAAGGTGGAAGTGGTGGATAATGGAGAAACCCATGAACCCGGTGGCGCAAATTGTGGATGATATGAGCCTCAATGTTTCGCCACCGGCCGAATCAGACGCGGCCGTAATACCCGGCGGCGTTTACCTCTGCCAGGTGGACGAAAAGGTCTCCTGCGGTGCCTGCTGCGGTCTTTACAACTGCGCCGATGCCTCCCGCGCCGGCCTTCAGGAGCGGCTCGCCTTTCGGACCGAACGGTTCCGGAAGGTCCCGCGCGACACCGAGGCCATCGATGCCTTCCAGGAGCAGATGGAGCGGCGCGAATCCCGGCAGCGGCCATACCCGGACTTCTACCATTGCCCCTTCCTGGGGCTTGTCGGCAGTGAGAACTCCCGGGTGGGGTGCCTGCTGCACCCGCTGGCGGATGGCAACCACGGGGTCGACCTGAGGGGCCTCAGCTTTTACGGGGGTCTCGCCTGCCGGAGCTATTTCTGCCCCTCCCACCGGAATCTGCCCGCGGTCTACAAAACGATCATAAAGTCGGTCTGCACGGACTGGTACGTCTATGGGCTGGCGGTCACCGAGGAGCGGCTGCTCGCCGGATTTTTCGGCGACATCGAACGGCGGCTGGGGCGTTGCCTGGAACCGGCCGACATCACCGGCAGCCTCGAGGCTCGGCAGGCGGTGGCGGAGTTTTTAGGGTTGAAGCTGCTCTGGCCGTTCCATGGGCCGGCCTGGCAAGGCCCCGCAAACTATTTTTTCAACGACGGCCTGTATCCCCACCCGCCCATCGACTACGAGCGGCTCGGCGCCCGCCTGTCCCCGCACGATGCCATTTTGCGCGAGCTGTCGTCGGCATTCAGTTCACAGGCGGAGTTGACGGCCGCTGAAGCGCGGATCGAGGACCTCTTGGTCCGGATCGTCCGACAGGTGACACCGCCCGCTACCGCGGAGGCCTATTGAATTCGGGATGGCGTCTGTGGTATACGAACCGTTCAACCAGAAAGTACAACAAATACCTTAAGTACCTTAATTAGGAGGAACCGGAATGGGAAGAGGCGATCGACGCACCAAACGAGGTAAAATCTGGCGCGGTACCCACGGCAACACGCGCCCCAAGAAGAAAAAAGTGACCGAGAAAGACTCAGCGCAATCCTGATCCGCCCGGATGCGCGCCGACGAGGCCGGCTGTATCGCAAACATGCTGGCGCGGGGATGACCCGGCTGAGCCAGGGTGTTTAGTCCCGGCCTTTCGATATCCACCGAGAGGAGGCCGCGTGCACGCCAAGCCGCAGAATCCCCGAACGCCCGAATGGGACATCGACAGCATGTTTACGGACCGCTGGTCCCCGCGGGCCTTCTCATCCGACCCTCTCTCGGATCGTGAGGTCCAGACGCTCTTCGAGGCGGCGCGCTGGGCGCCGTCCTGTTACAACGAACAGCCCTGGCTCTTCATCTACGCCACCGAACCCGCAGCACGGCAGCGGCTGGCGGCCTGCCTGGTCGCGAAAAACCAGCTCTGGGCCGGCCAGGCACCGCTCTTGATGTTCGTGCTGGCGCGGCGCAATTTCCATAAAACCGGCAAGGAAAACCGCCACGCCCCGTACGATGCGGGTGCGGCCTGGATGGCACTGGCACTCCAGGCGCGCAAACTCGGGCTTTATGCCCACGCCATGGCCGGGTTCAGCCCGGACAAAGCCTACGACACTCTCGGCGTCTCGCGCGAGGAGTACCTGGTCATGGCCGCGGTGGCCGTGGGCCGCAAGGCCGATGCGGCCGGCCTGCCCGACGACCTGTGCGCCATGGAGTCCCCGAACGACCGCAAGCCGCACGCAGAGGTGGCGACGAGCGTTTTTCCGTTGTCACACCCCGCTTAACATACACCGACCTCCGAGGAGAAAATCCTGGCATAAAACGAAGTCGATTGTTCTGTGGGAGTGGCTTCCAGCCACGACCTGATGCGGTTGATGGAATCACCTTCTCGATCGCGGCAGGATGCCGCTCCCACAAGGCAGAGATCCACTTTCTATCGCAAATGAACTCAACTCTCCTTTCCCTCGTCGACACCCACGCCCACCTGTGCAACCCGGAATTCGACCATGACCTGGGCGAGGTTCTCGCGCGGGCGCGCGCTGCGGGGGTCGGGGTCGTCATCGCGGTCGGCGAAACCCTGGCGGATGCGGAACGAAACCTCGATCTTGCCGAGAAGTTCCCCATGGTAAAACCCGCGGCCGGGCTGTATCCCACCCTTCTCGACCGCGATCAGGCCGAAGAGATGCACACTTTTATCCGCAGCCACCGGGCACAACTTGCCGCCATTGGCGAAGTCGGCCTGGACTATTGGGCCGTCAAGGAAGAAGCGGGCCGGGAGCTGCAGCGCGGAATTTTTATAAACTTCATCCGTCTGTCGCAGGAGCTGGGCCTGCCGCTCAACGTCCACTCGCGCTCGGCCGGCCGCCATGTCGTCGCCCTGCTGCTCGAAGAGGGCGCCACCCGGGTGCAGCTCCACGCCTTCGACGGCAAGGCGTCGGCGGCCCTGCCGGCGGTGGAGGCCGGATACTTCTTCTCCATACCCCCCTCGGTAGCCCGCTCGCGGCAGAAGCAAAAACTGGTCAAGCACCTGCCGCTCTCCTGCCTGCTGGTTGAAACCGACAGCCCCGTGCTCGGGCCCGAACCCGGCGTCCGCAACGAGCCCGCCAACCTGCCGCTTGCCATCCGCGCCATCGCCGACATCAAGTCGCTTCCCGAACAATCGGTCGCGGAGGTCGTATCCGAAAACACGGCGCGCCTGTATGGAACGCTCCTTTCGATTTTATAGCTCGCGAAACAGGAAGATGGGGTGCATGGAATCAATCATCAATACCCGTCACGGATGCCCGTATTGACCCGCAAAGCGTTCTTGGCTACAATATCATTGTCATCGCAGAATTGACCACTCTTCCGATGGAGTTCCTTTTTTTCCGCAAACAGGAGAAACAGCATGCCTTCTCCGCCCAATCTAAAAATAATACTGAACGAATGTTCACAAAGAACATGTGACGGTATGACTTCCAGTATCGAGGCCCTACTTGCCAAAGCCAGGGAAAGCATCGCGGCGGCCCAGCTTCTCATCAAGGAATACGCAGAAACGGCCTGTGAATGGGCTGCTCAGTTTATAAGCGCTGCGGAAGTCCTTCTACAGCGCAGGAAATAAAAACACCTCTTGTTGCATGAGTGCAAGAAATTCGGCAAATTATTCATAATTGAAGATTCCCTGCAGCAAGCTGCAGGGAGTCTTCGACCGTAAGGAATGCGGTCTTTTTTAGGATTCGCTCGCATTCCCCGCCGCAAGCGGCGGGGAATGCGCTCGCTTTCGCGGTTCAAGCTCTGACACCATATCTTCCCTGCCGGCGCTTCCGGGCTGCCGAACTGAAGCAGTTGACTGGAGTGCCAAAATCGACAGTGCGCGGACTTCTGACGGCAGTTGACGGTGTGACGATTTCGCACGAGATGGGCGCGTGGTGGTTCTCAGCGTCAGGAGCCACATAACAAGGAGTTGAAGCTGACGAAGCCTGGTCAACTTCGGAGCATCGCAGCTCAACTCCAGTATTGGGCGGCCATCGAAGGAAATCAGTGTGAGTATAAACAATAGTATACGGGTAGTGAGAATAGCAAAATGAAAACTCTAACAAAAACCCTGCTGATTGTCGGTGGTACGCTTTGTGTGGCATTGGGTGGTCTCGGTATGTTCTTGCCTGTGTTACCAACCACTCCCTTCCTGCTTTTGGCCGCCATCTGCTATGCTCGTAGCTCAAAACGGTTTTACCACTGGTTAATGACCAATCGCTGGTGTGGAGAATACATCAGGAACTATCGAGAAGGCAGGGGTATACCACTCAAGCAAAAGGTACTCACAATTTTGCTATTGTGGTTAACGATTTGCTATACGGCATTGTTTTTCGTGTCACTGTGGTGGGTAAAGTCAATTCTGTTGGGTATTGCAGTCGGTGTTACTATCTACCTAATCAAGATAAAGACATTAAAACCATGTGTACGTGATCCTGAACTGTCCAGAGAATACAACCCGCCATGAGAATCTGTCTGAAAAGCTACAACGGGAAGGAAAGGGTCGCATCTTAATTATTAATTGTTTATGGTACGAGGCAATTGGTTCGGACCAAGGAAAGTATCTGATATCGGTGGGAACACAGGAGGGATGGAAGCCATTGCGCGCATTCCATATAAAAGGGTCCAACAAACCACTCCAGCGGACAGCGTGACCGCTGCCGCTGAGCTTTTCGTTAGGTTGCTCCAGACCAAAGCTGAGATTAAATGCAGAGTTTGAAAGAGGAAGCGTATGGTGACTGTGGGTATTATTGGCGACTTCAATCCGGAGTCTGAAACGCACCGTGCCACGAGCGAGGCGGTACACCCTGCTGCTCATGCGTTGGACACAACTGCGATGGTATCATGGCTTCCCACCCGTGCACTGCATACCGGCGCGGTGCTTCAGCTCCTCGATCCCTGTGACGCATTGTGGGCGGCTCCTGGCAGCCCATATGTCAGCATGGAAGGAGCCCTGAGAGGGATTCAGTTCGCCCGCGAGCGGGACAGGCCCTTTTTCGGCACCTGAGGCGGTTTCCAACATACTCTGGTCGAGTATGCACGCCACGTGCTCAAGTTGCAGGATGCAGACCATGAGGAAACAGCACCGCACGCTGCCACCTTGCTCATCCATCGCTTGGCCTGCTCGCTTGTGGGGCAGACGCAGACGATATGGTTCACACGAGGGACGAAGGTGCATCACGCGTATGGTGTTGCAGAGGCATCGGAACAGTTTCGCTGTAACTTCGGCCTCAACCCAGTCTATCGTGCCAGGGTACTGAGCGGAGCGCTGCAATGCACCGGCGTTGATCGGGAAGGCGAAGCGCGTGTGGTCGAGTCGACGAGCCATCGGTTTTTCCTCGCCACCTTGTTCTTGCCGCAACTGGCGTCGAGCTTTGAAGCGCCGCATCCGTTGATCAGGGCATACCTGCGTGCGGCAGTAGCCTTTCACGATGCACGAAACGGAGGCCAGCGTCACAGACAGAAAACAACCTAACATCTATATGGCCTTCAGCGGATCGTGGCCAAAATGCTTCCACTCCCGCTGAAGCCTGCGCAAGAAAGAGGAAGCATGAGTAACGCATACGTGCATGGCTACGACCATCGAGAAAACATCCGTCTGCAGGACCAAGCCTCTACCCTGGTCGAGCTATTGCACGCTGACACCTTCTATCCGGCAGGAAGCCGTGTTCTGGAAGCCGGCTGCGGCGTGGGCGCACAGACTTCGACCCTCGCGCGGAACAGCCCGGATGCCTTGATTACATCTATCGACATATCCGAGGCCTCGGTCACTGAAGCCAAGCGAAAAGCAGCAGCGGAAGGGTTGACCCATGTTCAATTTGAACAGGCGGATATCTTCAATTTAACATATGGGCCGAATTCCTTCGACCACATTTTCGTCTGTTTCGTCCTGGAACATCTCTCACGGCCGGTCGAGGCGCTGCATGCCCTGAAAAACCATTTGAGGAAAGGCGGCACGATTACCGTCATCGAGGGTGACCATGGTTCTGCTTATTTTCATCCTGACAGTGAAGCGGCAAAACAAGCGATTCAGTGTCAGGTAGAACTGCAACGGCGGGCGGGCGGCAACGCCATGATCGGAAGAGAACTTTATCCGCTGCTGCAAAGCGCAGGCTACAGCGACATTCGGGTATCTCCTCGAATGGTCTATGTCGATTCCAGTAAGCCTGGGTTGGTCGAAGGGTTCACGAAGAAGACCTTCACGGCCATGATTGAGGGTGTCCGTGAATCGGCCATTAAGGCAGGGTTGGTTGAACAACATGTCTTTGAACAAGGAATTAGAGACTTATACCGAACCGCAGAACCGGATGGCGTATTCTGCTATACTTTTTTCAAGGCCATTGGTCAAAAATGATTGTCGAACAACCGGTTTCAACCGACGGCGTTCCGCCACCGCTGAACCGGGTTGTTCGGAACGGGAGGGTTGCATTATGCGCAAGATAGTCTCCTCAGGCTCGCCTTTCGAAGCGCAAATCGGCTTTTCACGGGCTGTCCGGGTGGGGGCATTCGTCGCTGTCTCCGGCACGGCACCCATTGCCCCCGGGGGCGGTGTCGCGGCTCCCGGCGACGTTTACGGTCAAACCAAGCGCTGCCTTGAGATCATCGCCCAGGCGGTGGCCGATGCGGGCCTGTCCCTGAACAGCGTCGTGCGCACGCGTGTCATGCTGACCGACATATCGCGCTGGCAGGAGGCCGCGCGCGCGCACGGTGAGTTCTTCTCCGCCATAAGGCCCGCTTGCACATTCGTGGAGGTGAAGGGCCTTATCAACCCGGAGTGGCTGGTTGAACTGGAAGCCGACTGCATCGCTGATACGGGCTCCTGACCCCTTGCTCCGGCCCATTCGGGAAGGGGCACCGGGAAGTTGCGGATTACGTCTCGCCAAAACGCTTTAGATAGATTATGGTGCGATGGCGTTCAGATTGCCGGTCTAACTGCGCTGCGAAAACACCGACCACGGAGGGAGTATGATCGCCTACTTTGTTCATGACACGAAAAAAGCGCGCGACACCATCTATCTGCCCGACACGGGGTGCTTTGTGCCGGTCGACCGAAGCGCCATGGAACGTTTCATTTCGGTCACGCCCGATTTCGCCAATTGGACCGGCCAGGCCTGCGCCGTCGTCGAACCCGAGGAGTTCGGGACCGTTGTAGCCACCCGCGACGACCAGGGGGACGTCTGCATCGCCCACCAGGACTTGTGGCGGGAGCGGATGCTTGCCAATCTGGGAAGCCCCAATGAATAACACATTTTTAAAAGACACTATTAAAGTTATTCTTTTTGATATGGATGGAGTTCTTGCGGATGTATCTTCCTCTTATCGGGAAGCCATAAAAAAGACTGCGGAAAAATACCTCGGCAGAATAATATCGGATCATGAAATCCAGTTGTTAAAAGACGAGGGGGGATTCAATAACGATTGGAAATTAACCTTTGAACTGATTAAGCGGGATGTGAAGGCAAACAGCAGCATCACGTATGAAGAAGTCAAGGGTGAATTCCAGGAAAAGTATTTGGGGAAAAACAATTCAGGTTTAATATCCAACGAAAAACTAATTTTGAGTATAGATGTCATTGAAGCGTTGAGCCAAAAATATTCTTTGGGCATAACAACGGGGAGGCCCAAAGAAGAGGCTGAATTTTTCTTGAAGAAAAATGGAATTTACGACTATTTTAATACGATCATCTGCAAAGAAGATGTCGGGCTCAAAGAAAAACCAGACCCCTTAGGAATACTATTGGCGCTAAAGGAATTGGCAGCGGCCCCTTCCAGTGCGGTATATTTAGGGGATACAGGTGATGACATGACTGCGAGTGTTTCTGCGGGCGTCGTGGGTCTTGGAGTGGTCCCCCCCTATGCAGCCGATAAAGAGAAATTGGAAACCCTGCTTTTTTCAAAAGGGGCAAAATTTGTAGTTCGTGATATCAACAAGATGATCGATGCATTGAGTGCATTGAAATCATAAAACTATTTTATTATTGACGGACAGGAGAAACGGAAATGGAAGCAAGAAATCTATTCGAAAGACTGGTGGACATGAGTCCGGGGATGGAAATTTGGTGGGATTCATCGCCGGTTATATTCGATAACTGGTGCAGGAAGTTGCTTGCCAAGGCAAAATCGGATCAGGTCCGCCAATTGTTGCAGAAGCAGTTTGACCGGATGTATGCTCCGACGTCCCCCGTAAAACAATTGTTCCGCGGGGTGACCACCAATCCTTCGCTGTCGCTGCAGGCCATCCAGGATGACGTGCCCTGCTGGGAGAAGGTTGCCCGCGAGCTCATCGACCAAAATCCGGGAATCGACAAGGAAGGCCTTTTCTGGGAACTTTACAAAAAAATCGTCAAGCGCGGATCAGACATGTATCTGCCGCTGTTTGAAGCCAGCGGCTTCAAGGAAGGCTTCCTGTCCGGCCAGGTGGATCCGCGCAAGACGTTCGATAAACAGACCATGATCCGACAGGCCGAAGAGATTGCGTCGCTCAACCCCAATGTCATGGTCAAGGTGCCGGGATCGAAACAAGGCTATGAGGTGATCGAGCATCTGACCGCCAAAGGAATTTCCACCAACAACACCCTCACCTTTGTTCTGCCCCAACTCTTGGATTGCGCCCGGAGCGTCCAGCGAGGCCTTGAAACCGCCAAAAAGAACGGTGTCGATCTCACCCGATGGCGCTCGGTGATTACCCACATGGAATCCCGGTATGGCGACCTCGGCGGGCTGAGAGACTTCGCCAAGGAAAAAGGCATTGAGCTTAGTGAGGCCGACGTTCGAATGGCTGAATTGGCGATTTTCAAAAAGGCTTACAACTATTTGAAGATCCATAACCTGCCCAGCAAGATGCTTTCCTGCTCGCTGAGGCTCGGCCCGGTCGTCGACGGCAGCAACCGAATCTGGCATCTGGAGGAAAAAGCCGGGGCCGCTGTCGTGGTGACCTGCCCGCCCTCTTTTATTGAACAGGTGCTTTTCATGCCGGGTGTCGAAAAAATCGCCTTTACAAAAGACCGTATTTTAGAGGATATTCCCAAGTCGACAATGGATAAGCTGATGCGGGTTCCTTATTTTGAAAGGGCCTATGCGGAAGACGGCTATACCCGCGATGAGTACAACACCCATCCGGCCCTTCAACGTACCGCCGAGCAGTTCTCGAAAGCCACCGATGAAATGGTGGCGTTTGCCGGTAAATGCCTGCAGGGGGCCTGTTCCGCCCGATGACGGCAGCGCGGTCGCCATGCACCTGGGTATTTTGAGACCATCAAGTTTAAACCAATTAACGAGGAGCGGAAAATGAAAAAAGATCTCAAGGACTGGTTCGTGCCCTGGCTGTTTACGTCACGGGAGTACAATGTCGGCATTTTGGATAAGGCATCGGCCAACCCTGACTATGCCCGATTGATGCTCAATGAAAACCCCCTTGGCCCGTCGGAGAAAGTCATCAATGCGGTGGCGGATGCCCTACGACACGGCAACCGGTATCCGGACAGTTATTTGAGGCTGCGAACCAAAATCGGGAAGATGTACGGCCTGGGTCCGGAAAATGTGCGGTTGTGCAATGGGTCTTCGGACACCATCGATGCCATGATGCGGATATTTTTGCAGCCCGGCGATGAGTTTTTGCTCTCCACACCGACCTTCGAGCTGTTTCCGCCGAGGGCGGAGCTTTGCAACGCAAAGGTCGTCCAGATTCCGGTGAGGCCCGGTGACCTGCAGTATGACGTGGATGCAATGCTCAAGGCCATCAATAAACGGACCAAGCTCATATTGATCATCAATCCCAACAACCCCACCGGCGTCTTCATCGACGATGCGGACCTGATTCGGTTTTGCGAAACGGGTGTCCCGCTTTGTGTGGATGAGGCCTATCTGGACTACAATCCGAACAGGGCCTCAAAAGTGGATCTCTTGAAAAAATATCCGCAAGTGTTTTTGTCTGTCACCTTTTCCAAGGCATATGGGTTTGCCGGCATCCGATTCGGGTTTGTATTGGGTACCGAAGAGATGATTGCCGCCTTCAACCGAATGTTTCTGCCCTGGAATGTGAGCCGGATGTCGGCTGCCGCCGCCGAAGCCATCATCGACAACCCCGATGAGGTCAAGGCAAAGGTTGACCACAACAACAAGTGGATGGACATTTTTGCAGAAGCGCTCAAGAAGGTGGGACTCAAACCGTTTCCGGCAAACGGCAATTACATGCTTATCGATGGTACCATGACCGGCAAGACCACCGACGAGATTCTCAAGGCCGCTCTTGACAAGAAGATCTTCCTCAAGAAAATCGGTGAAATTCACGGCAAGACCGGCTATTTCCGAGTGACCCCCGGAACCGATGAGGAAAATGAGCGGTTCCTGAAATTTATCAAAGCCTACTTTGGTTAAGGACAAAGGTGAAAATGAAAAAAGTCGCCATAGGCTGTGATCCCAATGCAGCCGAACTCAAGCATGTGTTGAAAAAGCATTTAGAGGAGATGGGCTACCCGACAGAGGATTACGGCAGCGAAGACCCGGTTTATGCCAACGTGGCGTTTGCCGTGGCCGAGGCCGTCGCCCGCGGAAAGCACGACCGGGGAGTCCTGCTGTGCGGAACCGGGATCGGGGTGTGCATAGCGGCCAACAAGGTGGCGGGGGCTTACGCCGCACTCTGCTCCGACGCCTATTCGACCGAACGCTCGTGCAAGAGCAACAATGCCAACATCATGACCATGGGGTCCCAGGTGGTGGGGCCTGAACTGGCCAAAACCCTGTTAACGATCTGGATGAAATCCGAGTATGTCCCCGGCGGGCGTTCGGAGCCCAAGGTCCAGAGGATTTGCGATTACGCCCGGGACCATCAAAAATAGCGGAGTTGCCAGGTGGCAAAACTGAGCGCAGCTGAAAAAAAAGAGCTCGAGCGCGTCGCGGTCAAAATACGCAGGAACGTTCTGAGAATGTTGAGCGCCGGCCGGTCCGGACATGTCGGCGGGGCGCTTTCGTCGGCCGATATCCTGGCAGCCCTCTATTTTAAAATCATGCGGGTTGACCCGCTGCGCCCGGATTGGCGGGAACGCGACCGGTTTGTGCTCTCGGCCGGCCACAAGTGCCTGGCGCTCTACGGAACGCTGGCCGAAAAGGGTTTCCTGGACCACTGCGTTCTGGACACCTATGGGGCCCATTGCACGAAACTGGGCGGGCACCCGGATATGCACAAGGTGCCCGGCATCGAGACCAATACCGGGGCCCTGGGGCACGGCCTGGCCATTGCCGGCGGGATGGCCATGGGGCTGAAAATGGATGGTCTCGCGGCCAAGGTCTACGTGGTCATGGGTGACGGGGAACTGGCCGAAGGATCGAACTGGGAGGCGGCCGCTGCCGCCAGCCATCACCAGTTGGACAATCTGCTTGTTTTCGTGGACCGGAACAGCCTGCAGATCGGCGGCAAGACGGTCGATGTCATGAGCTATGAACCCCTGGATAAACGCTGGGAGGCTTTCGGCTGGCGAGTGAGGGTGATCGACGGCCACGACATGGACCAGATCGTCGCGCAGGCCGCGGATATTCCGTTTGAGAGGAGCAAGCCGTCGGTCATCATCGCCAACACCATTAAGTCAAAAGGCCTGTCCTTTGCCGAAAACAAGGTCGAGTACCACTACTGGAAGGCAACGGACGAGGGTTTGGCGATGGCGGAGCGCGAACTCCAGGCGATAGAGGAGCGGATCAAATAATGGAGATTTTCAGGGATCCTCGGAAAACGTTTGGAGAGGCGCTGGTCGCCGCCGGTGAAACAAACAAAAATATTGTAGCACTCTCTGCCGACAGTTCCAGCGGTTCAGGAATGACCCCTTTTCAAAAGCGTTTTCCCGAGCGCCACATCGAGTTCGGGATCATGGAGCAGGGGATCATGGGATTTGCCGCAGGGCTCGCCACCACCGGCAAGATCCCCTTCGTGGTGGCCATTGCGCCTTTTGTGACGGCGCGCCCCTTCGAAATGTTTCGCAACGACCTGGGCTACATGCGTCAGAACGTCAAGGTGGTGGGACGCTGCGCCGGGCTGACCTACTCCGACCTCGGGGCGACCCATCAGTCGCTGGACGATGTGGCCATCATCCGGACCATACCGGGGGTGACGATTCTCAACCCGGGTGACCCGGTGGACATCATCAAGGCCGTGCACGCGGCGGTCGAACATGTCGGGCCCGTCTACATCAAAGTGGGCAGCCCGCCGATGCCCGTTCTCATGGACGAAGGCTATCCTTTCCGGATCGGGAAAGGCGTCGTCATGGAGAACGGCAGCGACGTCACCCTCATCGGAACGGGCACCGTCCTCAGCAAAGCGGCCGGGGCCGCGAAGATTCTCAAGGACAAGGGCATCCATGCCCGCCTCATCAATCTGCATACGATCAAGCCGCTCGACACGGAACTGATCCTGAAGGCGGCCCGGGAAACCGGAAAAATCGTCACTGTGGAAGAAGGCTACGTGGCCGGCGGCATGGGCAGTTGTATTGCCGAATTTCTATCGGCAGAGTTCCCTGTCCCCATTAAAATGATCGGCGTGATCGACCAGTTTGCCGAACCGGGCCCCTACGAGGATGTTCTGGCTCTTTACGGGCTGCAGAGCGGGCAGATCGCAGAGACGGTCGAACACTTCTTGAAAACGGTTGACCGCTACCGTTATTGATAGTAGCTTTACTCGCCGCCCCGCATCGCCATGACGGTTTCCCATTGACGGCTTTCTTCAGAACGGCATCACCATTCATACTCCAGGCGGACGGCTTCGTTTTCATTTTCAATGTCGATTCAGTCGCTGCATCCTTGATCAAATTCATAGTGCGACTTTGCAAAAAAAGTCAGAGGGCGATGGACCCTGCGGGGTATCGAGAGGACGGGCTTGATGGTTTGAGAGGATGGGTCAAACGGCAAACATCAACGGGAAAAAGGAGGTCGGCGTATGAAACATGCAGGGATTATGATTGTCGTCGGTATCATGGCCATGGGTCTGGTTTTCAATGCGGGCGCTGCGGAAAAAGTCACAATTTACACTTCGCTGGAGACGGATGAAACGGTAAAATATCTTGAAGTGGCCCGCAGGGATCTGCCTGACCTCGAAATCAACATTATTCGCTTTTCGACCGGGGAACTGGGTGCGCGCATACTGGCCGAAAAGGACAACCCCCAGGCGGACCTGGTCTGGGGTTGGGCGGTTACCGGCATGGAGGAATTTATCCCCAAGGGGATGTTCGAGCCCTACAAACCCGCAGGCGTTGAAAAGCTCGAGAAGCGTTTTGTCGACCCTGCGTACAATTACGTGGGGATCGATATGTACATTGCCGCCTTCTGCGTGAACACCAAGGTTCTGCAGGAGAAGGCGCTGCCGATGCCCAAGGGATGGAACGATCTTCTCGACCCGAGGTTCAAGGGGCTCGTCACCATGCCCAATCCGGTGGCCTCCGGAACGGGATTCCTCCAAGTCTCCAGTATCCTTCAACTGTACGGCGCGAAAGCGGGGAAGGAAGACGGCTGGGAGTTCCTGAAGAAACTGGACAAGAACATCGGCCAGTACATCAAGAGCGGTTCCCGGCCGGCCAAGATGACCGCCGCGGGGGAGTTTGCCGTGGGAGCCTCTTTTGATTTCGTCGTGGCCGAACAGAAAAAGCAAGGCTTCCCGGTCGAATTTGTCTTCCCCGTCGAAGGGGCGGGATATGAAGTGGAGGCCAACGCGCTGCTCAAGGGGGCGAAAAATCCCAAGGCCGCGAAACGCTTCCTCGATTGGGCCATCACGGAAAACGCGATGAAAGAGTACGCCAAATTCAAGTATGGCGTGACCCTGCCCGGGATTCCGACCCGGCCGGATCTGCCCAAATTGTCTGAAATCAAGCTCTATCCGATGGACTTCGCCTGGCAGGCCAAGAACAGCGAGGCCATCAAACAGAAGTGGGAGAGCCTCTTCTCCAAGTAACCGTGGCATTCCGGTCATCCTGAATCGGCAGGATGACCGGAATGAACATTTTTTTGCCCGTAGCCTGTATAGAACTCTAAACATCTAAACGAGGGGGCCCAATGGGAAGAGACCTCAAACTGGAAAATCTCACGAAGCGCTACGGGCAGCTTACCGCCGTGAATCATGTCGATTTGGAGATCCGGGAAGGGGAGTTCATCTGCTTTCTGGGACCCAGCGGGTGCGGAAAAACAACGGTGCTCCGGATGATCACCGGATTTGAAACGGTCACGGAAGGCAACGTGATCTTCGACAACCGCGTGATCAACGATATTATCCCCAAGAATCGCGAATTCGGAATCGTCTTTCAGTCCTACGCCCTGTTCCCGAACATGACCGTGGAGGAGAACATCGCCTTCGGTTTGAAGATGCGAAAAATGCCGAAGAAGGCCATTGCGGAGCGGGTGAATGTGATGCTCGACCTGGTCGGTTTGTCCGGCTGGCGAAGCCTTTATCCGGCCCAATTGAGCGGCGGGCAGCAGCAGCGGGTCGCCCTCGTGCGGGCCCTCGCCCCGGACCCCCAGGTACTCCTCCTGGATGAGCCCTTGAGCGCCCTCGACGCAAAAATCAGGCTCCGGCTCAGGGCGGAAATCAAGCGGTTGCAGCAAGAGCTGAAGAAAACCATGATCCACGTGACCCACGACCAGGAGGAGGCCCTCTCCATCGCCGATCGGGTGGTGGTGATGGAAGGCGGAAAGTTCCGGCAGGTGGGACGGCCCATCGACATCTACAAGAACCCCTCGTGCAGCTTTGTCGCGGACTTTGTGGGCACATCCAATTTCTTCGATGGACGCCGGACCAGCGATGTCGTTGATACCGGCAGACGAAAAATCAAGGTGATGCAGAACGGCGCGGCCGCGGGCGAAGCCGTATCGCTGTCGATCCGGCCGGAAAATGTGGAAGTGTATAAAGAAAAACCGGACCCCCCGGTGGCCGAACCGATGAACCTCTTCGCAGGCCGGATCGACGTGGTGGTTTTTCAGGGCGCCGCCGTTCGACTCCTGATCCATATGGACGGGGAGGAGGTCATTTCCGACATTATCGAAAAAGAGTTTCGACAGCGTGAACTGAAGCAGGGGGATAAAGTCTATGTCTACTGTCCTCCCGAGTCCTTTATGGTATTTCCGGAAGAAGGGGGGAGGAGATGAACCCTGTCGCGCCTTCCGGAAAGAAATCCCCCGCCTGGTTCAACGCCGACAACCTCTTCACCGGCGTGACCGTGGCGGTGATGCTGGTGATTCTAACCGTCTTTCTGCTCTATCCGGTGGTCGACATCTGCCGCTTGAGTTTCTTCAAGGACGGGGTTTTCACCCTTGAAAACTACACGGATTATTTCTCCGAACCCCGGATCTTCCGCTCCTTTTACAACAGCATGTTTGTATCCATGGTGACCATGGTCTTCACCACGGTGCTGGCCTTCTTGTTTGCCTACGGTCTCACCCGCACCACCATGCCCGGCAAAACGTTTTTCTACACGGTATCCACCCTGCCGCTCATTGCGCCGACCATCATCCAGGCCCTCGCGCTCATCCTGCTGTTCGGTCGCAACGGGGTCATCACACGCTACCTTCTGGGAACGAGCTGGAACATATACGGCGCCACCGGGATCATCGTCGGAGAGATTCTCTACTGTTTTCCGAATGCCCTTTTCATCCTTTATACCACGCTGTCCGCCGTGGACACGCGCCTCGACGAAGCCGCGCAAAGCCTGGGCGCCTCCGCGCTGAAAACCTTCTTCAAGGTGACCTTGCCTTCGGCGAAGTACGGGATCGCCAGCGCCGCGGCCCTCACCTTCAACTTGACCATTACCGATTTCGGCATCCCGGTGGTGATCGGGGGGGACTATTCGGTCCTGGCAACCGAGATCGTAAACAAAGTCTTCGGCTTGCAACGGTTTGACCTGGGTGCGACGATCAGCGTGATTCTGCTGATCCCGTCGATCACGGCCTTTGCGATAAATTACTACCTGACGCGGAAGAGCTATGCGATGATCAGCGGCCAGGCACGTCCCTTCATTCAGCCTTCCCGCCCGCTGAAGAAATGGGCCTTCACCGCTTATTCGACCCTGCTCGCCTCCTGCATCCTGCTGGTTTTTGTCACGGTTTTTCTGGGTTCTTTTGTCCGCACCTGGCCCTATGATTTTTCACTCACCTTGAAACATTTTGATTTCCCATCACTCGGGGCGAGCGTTCCCCTCTGGACGGACTTCTGGAACAGCGTGCTGGAACCGGGCACCTTCCGCACCATGATCGGCATCAAATACGCCCCGATCTGGACCAGCCTCCTGGTATCCCTGGTGGTGGCCGTGGTCGGGGCTTCCATCACCCTGGTGGCCGCATACATCATCGAAAAAAAGAAGCCCCGCGGGGAGCAGCTGCTCTACAGCCTGTCGGTCTTGCCGGCGGCCATCCCGGGGGTCGTGCTGGGTCTGGGGTACGTGCTCGCCTTCAACAAACCCTACTTCCTGATCTACGGCACGATATGGATCATCATCATCAACATCGTGATTGCCAATTTCACGCTGGGGTTTCTCTCGGGGACGGCGAATCTAAAGCAGATCGACAAGGCGGTCGAGGAGGCGGCGGTCAGTCTGGGCGCCGGACCGGTCACCACCTTTACCCGGATCGTATTTCCGCTGACCCGAGTGGCCTTTTTCTCCACGACCACCTTCTTTTTTATGCGGGCCATGACCACGATCAGCGCCGTCCTGTTTCTGGTTTCAGCGCAGATCAAGCTGGCCGCGATCGAGATCATATTTCTCGATGTGGATGGTCGTACGGCGAGTGCCAACGCCATGTGCACCGTGGTGGTGCTTATCGTTGCGCTGTTTCTGATCATCATGCGGTTGACGACCGGCAGTTCCGGGCCTGCCCAAATGAGCGCCACCAAATGACCGGGGTCTGGGTGAGATGAACATCATCGATCCGGACAATCCGATCCCCAAGTATCTCCAGATCAGCAACTGGCTCAAAAACCTGATCCGGTCCGGGAGGTACGAAAAGGGAGGTGTCCTGCCGTCGGAGGTGGAACTCGCCCGGGTCTGCCAGGTGAACCGAAATACACTGCGGCAAGCCATTTCGGAATTGACAACCGCAGGCATCCTGCGGAAGGAAAAGGGCCTGGGGACCTTTGTCTGTGCCGAGACCCCGCTCGCGATCAAGCACCCGCTCAAGGACATTTCCTGCTTCAGTGACGAGTTGCGGGAACTCGGCATCAAAGAGAACACCAAAATCATTCAACAGGGTGCGGCAGTGGCGAAGGCGCCGGTGGCACGGAGATTGGTCCTGGGTCCGGGCGGCAGGGTCGTGGCCATCCGCCGTCTGAGGACAGGCAACGAGACGCCGTTTATCTATGAGGAGAGCTATCTTCCCTACCATACCTTCAAAAAAATTCTGAAGATGGATCTGACCGGTTCGATGAGCCAACTCATCGTTGAACGCTTCCATGTCGCGCTGGCCCGATCCACCCGGACGATCCAGGCAGTGAATCTGAGGGGTCGTATCGCCTCCTATCTGAAGGTTCCGAAAAATACGGCGGCCTTGTTCATGGAAAGCCTGACCTATGACGAAAACAATGTCCCGGTGGAACTTCTCTATTCTTATTACCCGGGCGACAAGCACGTTTTTGAGGTTGAACTGGGCCGATATTTCATAAAGGAGTGATTCATGCGCGACGGTGCACAGGTTGTCATTATCGGCGGCGGCATCGTGGGGTGCAGCATTGCCTACCACCTGACCAAACTGGGATGGAAGGATGTCCTCCTCCTGGAAAAAGGCGAGTTGACCAGCGGCTCCACCTGGCATGCGGCAGGCCTGGTAGGACAGCTCCGTTCCCACCGGAACGTGACGCGGATGCTTCAGCACAGCGTCAGCCTCTACGAGACGCTGGAGGCGGAGACAGGCCTCACCACGGGCTGGAAACGCTGCGGCTGTCTGCATCTGGCCAGCACGGCGGATCGGCTCTTGGAGCTGAAGAAAGGGGCCACCACGGCGCGCAGCTTCGGCTTGGAGATGCACATGATCACGCCCTCCGAGGCGCTGAAAATCTTCCCGATCCTCGATAGGGGCGGGATCGTCGGCGCGGCCTACATGCCCTCCGACGGGCAGGCGGATCCGAGCGGCCTGGCCATGGCGCTGGCCAAAGGGGCGATGAACCGCGGCGCCACGGTGGAGCAGAAGACCCGCGTCACCGGTTTCGAAATCAAGGACAACCGCGTTTGCACCGTCCTGACCGATCGGGGAGCGGTCCGGTGCGAGACGGTCGTCAACGCCGCGGGGATGTGGGGCCGGGAGATCGGCCGGATGATGGGCGTCAACATCCCGCTGGTTCCGTTTCAGCACCAGTACCTGGTGACGGAGGCCATCGAAGGGCTGCCGACGGGGCTGCCGACGCTGCGGGACAAGGACAGCCTGCTCTACTACAAGGAGGAGGTCGGGGGGCTCGTCATGGGCGGCTACGAACGGGACGGCATCCCCTGGGCGATTCATGGAGTTCCCCAGGGCTTCACCCAGGAACTGCTGGAGCCGGATTTCGATCAGTTCGAGTCTATTTCCCAGGCGGCCGTCAAACGGACGCCCTGCCTCGGCACGACCGGAATTGTGCGCCTGGTCAACGGACCGGAAGCCTTCACCCCCGACGGCAACTGCATGCTGGGGCCGGCGCCGGAACTGGAAAATTGTTTTGTGGCCGTCGGATTCAACGCCTTCGGGATCGCCGCCGGCGGCGGCGCCGGACGGATGGTCGCAGAATGGATCGTGGAGGGGGAACCGAGTCTGAACATCTGGCCCCTCGATATCCGCCGCTTCGGTCCGTACCACCGCAGTCTACGCTACAACGTCGAACGGACCCAAGAGACCTACGGCAAGCACTACACCATCTCCTGGCCCCATGAGGAGCACGATTCGGCCCGTGGGGTCAGGCGCTCGCCGCTCTACGGGCTGCTCAAGGCAAACGGGGCCGTCTTTGGCGCCAAATACGGCTGGGAGAGGGCCAACTGGTTCGCCCCGCCCGGGGTGGCGCCCAAAGATTCCCCGACCTTCGGGATTCCGAACTGGTTCGAGCACGTGGCCGCCGAGCATCGGGCGGCCCGGGAGACGGTGGCCCTGATCGACCAGTCATCGTTCAGCAAGTTCGAGGTGGCCGGGCCCGGGGCGCTGAAGTTTCTCAACGGCTTGGCGGCCGGCAACCTGGACCGGCCAGTGGGAAAAACGGTTTATACCCAGCTCTGCAACGACCGGGGCGGAATCGAGGCGGACATCACCATCTCACGGGTGACGGAAGATCGATTTTTTCTGATCACCGGCACCGCCTTCGGGGTGCACGATTTCATGTGGCTGAAAAGGCACCTGCCGGAGGGCGGTTCGGTTTCACTGCGCGATGTGACCTCCTCCTTTGCGATGATCAACGTCTGCGGACCCCTCTCCCGCGAACTCCTGATGCGTCTTTCCGACGACGACTTCAGCACCGAAGGCTTCGCCTTCGGCCAATGCCGGGAGGTCGTCATCGGCTATGCCCCGGTACTGGCCCTCCGGGTGACCTACATCGGTGAATTGGGCTACGAGCTCTATATGCCTCCGGAATACGCCGCCGGTTTGTACGAGAGCCTCTGGGAGGCCGGCCGGGACCTCGGCATCCGAAACGCCGGATACCGTGCGATTGACTCCCTCCGCCTGGAGAAGGGCTATTGCTACTGGGGCGCAGAGGTATCTCCGGACTACAGCCCCTACGACGCCGGGATCGGTTTTGCCGTCCATCTCGACAAGGGCCCCTTCAAGGGTCGGGAGGCGCTTTTAAAGATCAAAGAGGCGGGACCGAAGTGGAGGCTCTCAACCTTTACGCTCGATCATGACCGGCCGCGCCTGCTCTACGGTGGGGAGACCATTACCCGCCAGGGAAAGGTCGTCGGGGCGGTCTCCAGCGGCGGCTACGGCCATACGGTGGGCAAAACCATCGCCCTGGGGTATCTGCCCGCTTCGCAAGCGGAACATCCGGACGGTTTTGCCATAGAGGTGTTCGGCGAGACGATTCCGGCCACGCGGCTTACCCAAGCCGCGTACGATCCGGAGCGCAGGCGTATTTTTCTTTAACAGGGTTTGGACGAAATGCTCTACGCCGCCGCTCCGGATAAATAATCTGATCGAGTTCCCTTGCAAGCCTGAACCAATGCATTAGCATCCGTTATTTAATTCAGTAGAGGAAGCAATACTACCTTTGCCTTTCGGGGGAACCCAAAAAAGGAGGTGAATCATGTTAAAGGAGTTCAAGGAATTTGCCATGCGCGGGAACGTGGTCGACATGGCGGTCGGCATCATCATCGGCGCCGCCTTCGGCAAGATTGTCTCTTCCTTCGTGGCCGACGTCCTCATGCCGCCCATCGGCCTGCTGCTGGGCAAAGTCGACTTCTCCAATCTCTTCATCAATCTCAGCGGCCAAAGCTACCCGAGCGTCGAAGCCGCCAAGGCCGCGGGTGCCGCGACCATGAACTACGGCATGTTTCTCAATACGGTGATCGACTTCTTGATCGTGGCCTTTGCCATCTTCATATTGATCAAGCAGATCAACCGCTTGACGGCAAAAAAGGCAGAAGCCCCGGCGGAGCCGACCACCAAGGACTGCCCGCGTTGCCTGTCCCAGATCCCGATCAAGGCCACGCGCTGCGCTCACTGCACCTCGGACGTTTAGCCGGCGCATGCCGTACGGCCCGCGTCACATCGCCGCAGGGCTTCCTGGGAAAAGGCGGGAGATAAGATCTCCCGCCTTTTTCTCGACAACCGACAGATCCCTTCCGGCCCAGCCTTTGACTCGGACCACGTTTCGTGGCATGTAGGACTCGTCAACCCTGAAGCCGGTCCCGCTTTCGCCGGGTCCTTCGTTTAGAAAAATACCATGAACGTCACGCTCACCTGCGGCTCCGAGCTCCTGATCGCCGACTGGCCCCAAGAAACCCCGCCGACCGTCGGGCAGTTGCTTGTCGCCGCCAGGACGACCCGACCGAAATTGGTCGCGACCTGGTGCGACACGCAGGCACGTCTGCGGGAGTCTCTGCCGGTTTTCATCAACGGCGAACACATTCGCTACCGCCAGGGGCTTCAGACCCAACTGAAAGACGGAGATGAAGTGTACGTCATTCCGCTGATCGCGGGGGGATGAGAGAAGGATGCTGGATTGATACGTCGGCAGGATGTTCCGCCTTAATCTACCTCAGCCCTGCCCCATGGCCTCATCCAGTATCCTTCACCCGATATCCAGTATCTGCTTTTGAGATAGAATCCATTCCCACAACACCGACTAACCGTCTAAAAAAGGAGGACGCCATGGCCAACGGCTTCATGGGTAGCCTACTGAATGTTGACCTGACCAGCGGCCGCTTAACAGAAGGACCGCTCGCTGAACAACTTTGCCGCGACTACATCGGCGGCTACGGGCTCGGGGCGCGGCTGCTTTACGACCGCATCCCCAAGGGCGCCGACCCCCTGGGCCCGCAGAACGTGCTGGGCCTGCTGACCGGGCCCCTCACCGGGACTCCCGCCATCATCGGCTCGCGCTTCGTCGCGGTTGCCAAGTCCCCGAAAACCGGCGGCTGGGGCGATGCCAACTGCGGCGGCCACTTCGGGCCGCACCTCAAGTTCGCCGGCTTCGACGGCGTGCTCTTCAGCGGCATCTCCCCCAAGCCGGTGTATCTCTTCATCGACGAAGGCAAGGCCAAACTTCGGGATGCCGGCGACCTCTGGGGCCTGGGGGTGACGGCTCTGGAGGACCTCCTTGTGAAGCGGCACGGCAAGGGCATCCAGGTCTGCTCCATCGGGCCGGCCGGCGAAAAGCTCGCACTCACCGCCTGCATCATGAACGACAAGGAACGCGCGGCCGGCCGCTCTGGATTGGGGGCGGTGATGGGTGCGAAGCGGCTCAAGTGCGTCGTCGTCAAGGGCAAATTGACGGTCCCCGTGCACGACGCGCAGAAGATGAAGGAGCTGCGCAAGAAGTACCTCAAGCAGGCCACCGGCGCATTCGAGGTCTTCAACAAATACGGCACAGCGGGCATCACGCACGACGCCATTCTGAGCGGAGACGGCCCGGTCAAGAACTGGGGCGGGGCCGGCACCACCGACTTCCCCTCCGAGCGCGGCCGCCGGATCAGCGACGATGCCGTCGTCGGTCTCGACGGCTACAAGGCCTACGGCTGCTGGCACTGCCCGGTCGCCTGCGGCGGCAAGGTGACCCAGAGGGGCGGCCGGTTTCCGCTCGAGTTCAACAGCGGCGTCGGCCACAAACCGGAGTACGAGACGTTGGCCATGTTCGGGTCGAACCTCTTGAACGACGACCTCGCCGCCATCGTCAAAGCGAACGAGATCTGCAACAACCTCGGGATCGACACGATCTCCGCCGCCGCCACCATCGCCTACGCCATCGAATGCTACGAGAACGGCCTCATCGCCAAAAATCAGACCGACGGCCTAGAGCTCACATGGGGCAACGCCGAGGCCATCGTCGCCCTCACCGAAAAGATCGGCCGGCGCGAGGGGTTCGGGGACGTGCTGGCGGACGGTGTCTGGGCGGCATGGAAGAATCTCGGCCGGATCGGCACCGAGTACGCCGTGCACATCCAGGGCGAGGAGATCCCGGCCCACGACCCCAAGTTCACACCGGGCCTGGCCTCCACATACTGGCTCGCGGCGACCCCCGGCCGCCACACCCAGGGCGGTGAATTGATCGCCGGGCCGGGAGTCACGGTCCCCGTGACGGACAAATACGCCTATTCCGGCCAGGCCGAGGGCCACCACACCCTCGTGGCGGCCATGGAGGTGGTCAACGCTGCCGGCCTGTGCATGTTCGGCTACCTCAGCTACCCGTTCCAGGCCGTTCTGGATCAGCTCTCCGCCGCCACCGGCGAGGCTTGGGACATGGAACGGATCGTCACGGCCGGGACCCGCATCTACACCATGCGGCATGCCTTCAACCTGCGCGACGGCCTCAACCCCCTCGCCCGCAATATGCCCGGCCGCATTGTCGGCGAGCCGCCGCTCACGGAGGGCAACGTCAAGGAGATCACCGTGGACTACCGCACGCTGGCCCGCGAATTTCTGGAACGGCTCGGATGGGACGCCGTCACCACGGTCCCGAGTGAAGAGTGCCTGAACAAGCTTGGGATGCAGTTCCTCGCCGCCGATATGGGCAAAACAATAACGGTATAAGGTGCAGGGTTCAAGGTGCACGGAGGGGGATGGAGGCACTTGAAATTTCCCTGCGCCGTGCATCGTGCGATATTGACATCGATAAAAATCCCGGCCCCCGGCCGGGATTTTTATCGATAGTCATCCGCCTGGATCCCGTAGCGGCGGATGATCTGCTGCAACGCCTGACGCTCGAGCCCGCACCGGCGGGCGGCCTGTGAGACATTGCCTTTGCATTCCGACAGAAGCCGGCCGATGTACTGCGCGTTGAACTGCTGCAGGCTCTCTTGCTTGGCGTCCTTGTAGGAAAGAGGGCCGAAAGAGCCGGCAGACAACCCGCGCGGGGAAGCGGACAGGTCGATCCCCACATCCTGGGGTTGTATCTCGCTGCCGCTGGCAAACGAGATCCCGCGCATGACGAGATTCTCGAGCTCGCGCACGTTGCCGGCCCAGGGCAATCCCATGAAAGCCCGCATGAGTTCGGGTGCGATGCGCTTGAGCGGTCGGCCCATGAGGGTGCATTGCTTTTCAAGCAGATGGTTGGCGATCAACGGGATGTCCTCGCGGTGCTCCCTGAGGCTCGGCAGCCGAATGGGCAGGACGTTCAGTCGGTAGAAGAAATCCTCGCGGAACTCCCCTTTTTTTATTTTCGCCTCCAGGTCCTGGTTAGTGGAAGCGATGATCCTCACATCCACGATGATGGAACGCGTGTCTCCCAGGGGCTTGATCTCCTTCTCCTGCAGCACCCGCAGCAGCTTGGTCTGGATGGTGGGGCTGATGTCGCCGATCTCGTCGAGAAAAATGCTCCCGGACCCGGCTTCCTGGAAAAGGCCGATGCGGTTTTCAGTCGCGTGCGTGAAGGCCCCCTTGCGGTAGCCGAACAGCTCGCTTTCCAGGATATTTTCCGGCACGGTCGGGCAATTGACGGCCACGAAAGGGCCCCGGCTGCGCGGGCTCAAGGCATGGATGGCGCGGGCGGTCAGGTCCTTGCCGGTGCCCGACTCCCCGGTGATCAAAACCGTCAGCTCGGCCTTGGCCGCCATCTGGATGGTCTCGTACAGCCGCTGCATGACCGCGCTCTTGCCCACTAGGTTCTGAAACACCGCCAAGGGCGAGCAGGCCTGCTGGAGGCGTTGGTTCTCCTTTATCAGGAGGCTCCGCTCCAGGGCCTTTTCGAGCCGCAGCAGCAGCGCCTCGTGCTCGAAAGGCTTGGTGATGAAATCGTAGGCGCCGCTTTTCATCGCCGCCACCGCGGTCTCGACCTGCCCGAAGGCCGTCATCATCACCACGGTCTGCTCGGGGTTTTTGCGCTTGACGATCTCGAGCAGCTCCAGGCCGTCCATGCCCGGCATCTTGATGTCGGCCAGGACCAGATCGAACGATTCCCCGGCCAGCCGTTTCAGCGCCTCCTCGCCCGAGGAGGCCGGTTCCACCCGGCAGTTCAGGTCGGGCTCGAGGCTGCGCTTGAGCAGGTCGAGCATGTCCTGCTCATCGTCGACGATCAAGATCGAACGCTTCATCCGATTCCACCTCAATTCGTTTCGAGGACCGGCAAGACGACGGTAAAGGTCGAGCCCGCGCCCGGCTTGCTCTCCACCAGGATCTCGCCGCCGTGCTTTTTGACGATGCCGTAGCTCACCGAAAGGCCCAGACCGGTGCCTTCGCCGGTGGGCTTGGTGGTGAAGAATGGATCGAAAATATGCTGCAGGTGCCGGGCTTCGATCCCGTAGCCGTTGTCCACCACCCGGATGGTCGCCTGCCGGGATGCGGGCGAGTAGGCCGTGGTCACGCGGATCTGCCCCGCATCGCCGACGGCATGCCGGGCGTTCATCAGCAGGTTGATCAGCACCTGCTTTATTTTCTTCTCGTCCAGTACCATGGCCGGCATCCGCCGGTCGTAGTCGGTCATAAAGTCGATGCGGTTCGAGCCGGAGTGCTGGCGGATGAACCCTAAAACGTCATCGATGGTCTTGTGAATGTCGACGTTTTCCTTCTTGGGCTCCGAGCGCCGGGCGAAGTTCAGCAGGTCTTCGACAATCGTTTTGCAATGCCGCACGTGTTTCTCGATGGTCTTCAGGTCGCGGCGACGGTCCGAGCTCTCGGGTTCGTTGCGCAGCATCAGCTGCGCGTACCCGAGGATGACCCCCAGCGGATTGTTGATCTCGTGGGCGATGCCTGAAGAGAGCTGGCCGATGGAAGCCAGCCGGTCGGCCTGGGCCATCTGCTCGCGGATCATGTGGCGCCTTTCGATGTCCCTGACCTGGAAATGAATGGTGTAGTCCTTTTCGGACGGCTCGACGACCAGGCTGGCGCTGACCAGCGATCGCATGGCCGCTCCGTCCAGGCGTCGCAGCGTGATTTCCGAGTTCGTCACGAACCCGTCTCTCTCGATGGCCGCCTGCAGTTGCTGCCAATCGTCGTGCTCGAAAAAAACCTGGAACCGTTCACCCTTGGGGGATGCGTCCGGCTCTCCGAATCCGAGCTCCCGGCAGCCGGCGGGGTTGATGTCCACGATGCGGCCCTGGGAATCCACCACCAGGATCATGTCCGGCGAAACTTCGAAGATCCGCCGGTACTGCCGCTCCGAGATGGCCAGCGCCTTAGATCGTTCCAGCACGATGCCTTCCAAGTTCTGGTTCAAGTGCAGGAGTTCCGCGTGGGCCTGTTGCAGCGCCGTTTTATCCGCTGCGATCTGCTCGTAGACCTTCCAGACCCGCTCGAAAAAGAGGGTTGCCGAAGCAACGAAGACGAACATGAACGTGTTGATCGCCCCGCTAAAGGGGCGAATGCCGGACCAGGTTTCCTTGTGGTTGGTGAGCACGAGGGCCTGCTTGAGGATGTGGCCGGCCGACCTGGAAACGGCGAACCCGGCCAGTGCCAAGCACACCCAGAACAAATAGGTCCAGACGACGTTGTGCGGGTCCCGTCGCCGCAGGCGGCGCACCAGCCCGAGGCACAGGAAGGAGAAAACGATCATCAGCACCGACCCGCCGACGTCGACGACCAGTATGGGGGCAAAGGGGGCGGTCATGGCGGCCCGGCCTCGTGATTTTTCGCCTCGGCCTCTTTGAGCAACCGCCGCAACCCGAAATACAGGAACAGCAGGGCCGGCACGCTCAAGAGGTGGTCGAGTTTGGCCGCGTAATAGAGCCACCCCAGGGCCTGGGGCAGGTCGCCCGCGTCGATGCGGACCGTCCAGGCGGTGACCCGCTGCACGTCCACCACGGCCAGTTCCTCGTCAAGCAGGTGGGCCGTGAAAGCATCGATGTTCCATAAAATGAAGAAGAACGCCGCGTACTGGATGTAGCGCCAGCCGGCCTGTTTCACCAGCTGCCGCTGGCGCAGCCAGTAGATCAGCAACCCCATGGAGGCCAGGAAAAACAGATGGGCGAACTGGTGGGCGTAAAGCCCTTCGGGCGCGCCGTGCTCCTGCACGGCCAGCGCCGCCGCCGGGGCCAGCCATCCGGCAGCCACTGCCAGCGCACTCAAGCGAAACAAACGTGTCACAGGAGAACTTCCGTGCATGGCCTGATCGTTTCCGGGCACCCGCCGATGCCCTTTGGGTCAACCGCACACCGGATGCCGGCACACCCTTTCGGCGTCACCGTGGCATCCGGCAGCACCGACGGAAAACCACGGCTCAACCGGCGCTGCGCGCCTGCTCCGCGTCGAGCATGGCCTGGACCCCTTTGAAATAGGGCAACCGCGGCCGCAGGTATTTGAAAACGATTCGGGCGAGAATGTACGTTGGGAAGAAAACGAAGGGGTAGCCCACGTGATCCCCGAACACATAATTGAGGGGAAAGATCATCTCGAATTCGACGCCTTGGAACCGGGTCTGCATCCACGCCAGGGCGAGCGGCACCGGCCAGAGGATCCCGGCCGAATAGCCCGCCATGGTGAAGAAGTACTTGCCCCAGGCCTCGTTGGCGGCCTTGTTGAGGGCCTTGTAGCTGACCTTGTCGTCTTCGGCATAGGCCTGGACGCTCAGCTTCTCCTTGTGTGCGACCTCGTCCTTGAGCGCCTGGATGTGCTTGCGGTTCAACCGGATGCCCGCGGAGATCGAGAGCTCCCCCAGCATCACCCCGAGCATACACAGGCAGAAGGTGCCGATCAGAAAACCGAGCATGGAATCGCCGGTCAGACGGTAAGGGGCGATCAGGACCGGATCGATCAACGCCAGGAAATTTGAAAATGTCAGTTCCATCTCATTCATACCCCGGTGGGGTGCCGGCCCCGCAATCTGCCGGGGCCGGCTTTTGACCGCATTATATTACCCGAGCAACCGGATGTTGAAGAAACCCCGCAGTGTGTAGTCGATGCCCACGTAGAGGGCCAGGATGATGAAGAACACCTTCAGGCCCTTCTCGGGGATGTACTTGCCGGTGCGCGGTCCGACCATGGAGCCGATGAAGATGCCCACCAGTTCGACCATGATCATCATCCAGTCGACGGTGACGCCCTTGACCATGAAGTTGAAGATCGAGAGCACCATGCTGATCAGTACCGCCAGGGCCGAGGTGCCGGCGGCGACGAACATCGGCAGGCCGACGACACTGGTCAGGAAGGGGACGTAGAGGAACCCGCCGCCCACGCCGATGAACGAGGAGATCGCGCTGATGAAGAAACCGCCGACGAAGGCCCAGACCGGGCTGAAGCCGAAGGTCTGTCCGAAGAAGGAGATCTCGGTGCGCGCCATGTTGAATTTGAGGGTCTTGACGCCCTGCTCGGAGAGGTCGCCTTTGGCCTTGACGCCGGCTTCGAAGGCCTTGGCGGCTTCCTTGGCCTTCTTCTGGCTGGCCTGCCCCCTGCCGCTCATGCCGTAGAACATAAACCCGCCGATGATGAGCACGATCAGGCCGAAGTAGCCCTGGTACTCGGAGAACTTGATCTTGCCCATGGTGGTGTAGACCACCAGGAAGGCCGCCAGCAGGGAGCCCGCACCTAACGCAATGCCCAGGGGGATGACCAGGCGCTTCTGCTTGGCATAGTTGACGCTCGAAACCAGGGCCGAGAGCCCCACCAGCCACTGATTGGACACCCGGATGCTGTCGGTGACGAACTTGTTGAGCGCCGGGGCCGTGTCCTTGAACGTCTTGGCGTAGGCGCCCAGGCCGAACACCGTGATGTGGCCGACACCGGCCATGATCCCGCCGAAGGCGCCGACGGTCGAAAACACCCAGCCCACCCAGACGGCCCAAAAGAAGGCCAGCACCAGGTTGACCTTGACGCCGCCGGGGATCCCCAGGTAGCCGGGCTCGGCCTTGGGGTCGATCTGCCCGGCGCCCGTGCCTGCGGGCGCCTTTTTGATGGCGTCCTCGAGCGGTCCGGCGCCGGCCATGTCCGGCATCACCATCGGCACTACCACGGCTACCGCCAACAGCAGCGCACAAACGAAAAAAATCCTGTTCCGCATGTTCATCCTCCTTGATAAATTAAATATATCGCCGGACTTCCCAGAATAGCCGGCTTGCGAGATCTGAACTGAATAGCAAACGATATGCCATGACCGCCCGTCCGGCGGCAGGTTTCTTCAAATGCGCGCTGTTTATTACAACTATCCGTGTTATATATAAAAATAAATCGTCCGCAGGACTGCGAACGGCCCGCCTGCGCTGGATATAAAATCCTGATCCGGCTCGCAGATGCATTTAAATTGTTGCACCCCAGGCCCCATTAAAGCCCTGAATGCACCAAAGCAGTCCGATAAAACGGATCATTGCAAATAAAATAGTTCAGTGCAATATTTTTATTTCACACTCACCGTTCTACCATCGCACAGGATTATGGGCGGACAAATCGCCCTACACTTCCCATCTTTTTAACCAGTTGAAAAATAATCAAAAACATGCATAATTAAAATTGGCAGACAAATATGGACGAACGCCCGGCTGCTGGTATGGTTATTGCTGGTAATTGCCGGGAATTCATCCCTGTTGCACCATCTGCCCATTAATATGCCTAATGAATTTTGGAGGACATGAGCGCGATGCAAAAGAACGTCTACAGTATGTGTTTCATGTGTTCGGTACGCTGCCCGATCAAGGTCACCGTCAAGGACGGCCAGGTGACGTTCATCGAGGGCAACCCCAAAGTGGCCGGGATCGACGGCAGCTTGTGCCCGCGCGGCTCGGCCGGCATATCCCTGCTCTACGACTCCCAGCGGCTGCAGTCGCCGATGATCCGCACCGGCGAGCGCGGCTCCGGCCAATGGCGCAAGGCCACCTGGGATGAAGCTCTCGACACCATCGCCGACAAGCTCAAGCCGATCATCAAAAAGCACGGCGGGCAGAGCGTGGCCCTGACCGAGCGGACCAACCTGTCCACCCACGTGAGCAAGACGTTTCTTAAAGCCATCGGTTCGCCCAACCACTTCACCCACGACGCCCTGTGCAAGGGCTCGGTCAACACGGCTTGCCGCTCGCTTTTCGGGTACACCGACGCCCAGATGGGGATCGATTACAAGAACACCAAGCACATCGTCATGTATGGCCGCAACCTGTTCGAGGCCATCGCGGTCAAGGAGGTCAACAGCCTCATGGACGCCATGGCGGCCGGCGCCAAAGTGACCTACATCGACCCGCGCGTTTCCATCACCGCCACCAAGGCCCACCGCTACTGGATGATCCGGCCCGGCACGGACCTGGCGCTGAATTACGCCCTCATGCACGTGATCTTAAAGGAGCGGCTCTACGACGCCGCATACGTGGAGAAGTGGGTGCTCGGCCTGAACGAACTGCAGGATTTCGTGCAGCACTACACGCCGGAGTGGGCCGAAAAGGAAACCGGCATTGCGGCCGCCGAAATCGTGGCCCTGGCGCGCGAAATGAGCAAGGACAAGCCGTCCGTCATTTTCCACTTCGGCTACCGCGGGGCGCACCACGTCAACGAGATCTACCTGCGCCGGTCCATCCTGATCCTGAACGCCCTCATGGGCAGCATCGAGGCCAAGGGCGGGATCTTCTTCAAGAAGGGCCCCGGCGAGGTCGGCGCCAAGCCGGCCCGCAAGCTGACCGAGCAGAAGTTCCCGGCCATCAAGGTGCCGCGGTGCGACAAGGTCGGCACCAAGGATTTCCCGCTGCCGGACCCCGACCACGGGGTGCCGCAGATGCTGCCGCATGCCATCCTCAACGAGGACCCCTACCCGGTCAAGGCCCTGTTCGTCTACCGGTTCGAGCCGCTCATGTCCATCCCGGACACCAACCTCACCAAGAAGGCGCTCGAGAAGCTCGACCTGATCGTCACCTGCGACATCAATTTCAGCGACATCGCCTGGTACTCGGACGTCATTCTGCCCGAATCCATCTACCTGGAGCGCACCGACTGCGTCCAGCAGGCCAACGGCCAGAAACCGCAGATGTTCCTGCGACGCCAGGCCGTGCCGCCGCGCTACGACACCCGCGACTGGGCCGTCATCGCCAAGCAGATCGGCGAGCGCATCGGCATCGGCGAGTTCTTCCCCTACACGGACAGCGAAGAGCTGGTGCGCTGGCAGCTGGAGGGCACGGGCTTCACCCTCGAGGATTTCGACAAGTCCGGCTTCGTGGCCTACACCGACAAACAGATCCTGTGGGACCGCATGGAGGGCTTGAAGTTCAAGACACCCTCCAAGAAAATCGAGCTGAAGTCCTCGCTCCTCGAAAATGCGGGGTTCCCCTCGTTCCCGCCGTATGAGGCGGTCCCGGGCTGCAAGGACAACCAGTTCCGGCTAATCACGGGCAGAAACGCGCTGCACACCCATGTCTCCACCCAGAACAACGCCTACCTGAACGAGCTGGCACCGGAAAACGTGCTGTGGGTCAACTCCAAGCGCGCCGCGACCCTGGGCATCAAAAACGGCGGCCTCGTGACGGTGGCCTCCAAAAACGGCTCCGGCCAGATCAAGGCGTTCGTGACCGATTTTATCCACCCGGATTCGGTCTTCATGCTGCACGGCTTTGGGCACGAGGCCAAACTCGCCGCCCGTTCATACAACAAGGGCGTCTCGGACGCCATGCTGGAAGAGAACATCACCGACAAGGTCGGCGGCAGCCCGGCCCTGCATGACACCATCGTCACCGTCCAGGCGGCATAAGGAGGATCGATACGAATGAGCCAGTACTACTTGTTTCAGGACACGAAAAACTGCATCGGATGCCACTCCTGTGAAATCGCCTGCAAGAGCAACAAGTCGCTGCCGGTCGGCCCAAAGCCCTGCCAGGTGATCCACGTCGCACCCAAAATGGTCAACGGGCTGCCGCGGTCCTCTTATGTGTTCATGCCCTGCTTCCATTGCGAAAACCCCTGGTGTGTGGCCGCCTGCCCCACCGGCGCCATGCGCAAACGGCCCCAGGACGGCATCGTCTACGTCGAGCAGAGCCTGTGCGTGGGCTGCAAGACCTGTGTCACCGCCTGCCCGTGGGGCGCCCCCCAGTGGAACCCCGAAACCGGCAAGGTGGTCAAGTGCGACTACTGCAAGGACCGGGTCGACGCGGGAATGAAGCCCGCCTGTGCCACGATCTGCACCACCCACTGCCTGCATTTCGGCAAGGTGGAGGAGATGACCCAGATCCGCCGCGAACGCCATGCCAAGGTAATCGCCAGCCTGGAAAACCAGATCTAAAAAAAGCCGTGGACTTCCAGAAGAAGTCCACGGCTTTTTACTTAAAAAATTTTAGAACTTATTTAGGAAGACGGACACATGCCTGATATAAAATGTCCGGTGAATCAAACCGTCGCAGGACTCCGAGAGGCCATCGAGTCCGGACGGCTTCCCAATCCGCGCAGCCGCCGGATCGCGGAGGAAATCCTGGACCTGCTGACGGATGTCGCCTGGGGGCGGGCCGGCGGGGACCATCTTGGAGCCATCGCCTCCCTGGCGGATGAGCTCTCCTATGACAAGGCATCGGCAGGCGCCATGGCTGCGGCCAAGTCGGTTTGGGATGCGCTCGGCGAGCACCGCGAAGTCTTCCAGAGCCACATCGACACCCACAACTGCGCCACCGGCGCCTGCGTGCGGCTGGTGCCGGCCCCCTGCCAGATGACCTGTCCGGCCGGGATCGACATCCCCACGTATGTGAACCTCATCGGCACGGGGCACGATGCCGAGGCCATCGAGGTCATTCGCCGGGACAACCCCTTCCCCTGGGTGTGCGGGCTGGTGTGCACGCGGCCCTGCGAGCTCATGTGCGTGCGCGGCCGGGTGGACAAACCCATTTCCATCAAATTCCTCAAGGCCTTTGCCGCCGAGCGGGCGCTCTCCGACCGCCATTACCACAACCCGCCCAAAGCGCCGGAAAAAGGCAAGCGCATCGCCGTGATCGGCGCCGGCCCCGGCGGGATGACGGCGGCGTACTACCTGGCGCTGAAAGGCTATGGGATCACCGTCTTCGAAGCCCTGCCGGTTGCGGGCGGGATGATGATGCTCGGCATCCCGCGCTACCGTCTGCCGCGGGAAGTCATCGACCGCGAGGTGGCCATGCTGGAGGACCTGGGGGTCGCGTTCCGGTTCGACACGCGGTACGGCAAAGACATCACGCTGGACGGCCTCAAGGCGGACGGGTTCGATGCGGTCTTCCTCGCCATCGGGGCCCACCAGGCCTTCAAGCTCAACATCCCCGGCGAGACCGACTTTCCCCAGGTCATCGAAGCCATCGACCTGCTGCGCCGCGTGGCCCTGGGCGATCGGCGCATCCCGGGAAAGCACGCGGTCATCATCGGCGGCGGCAACGTCGCCATCGATGCCGCCCGGACCTGCCTGCGGCTGGGCTCCGATGAGGTGACCATTGCCTACCGGCGCACGCGGGCGGAGATGCCGGCCGATGTGGAGGAAGTGGAGCAGGCCGAGGACGAAGGCATTCACATGTCCTTCCTGACCATTCCCAAAGCCGTCATCGGAAGCGACGGCCGGCTCACCGGTCTGGAGTGCATCCGTGCCACGCTGATCAAGAAAGACGACAGCGAACGGCTGTTCCCGGTGCCGGTGGAGGGCAGCGACTTCGTTATCGCGGCCGACACGGTCATCTCCGCCATCGGGCAGCGCATCGACCTGGAGTGCCTGAGCGATCTCAAAGGGCTCAAGTGGACCCGGCGCCAGACCATTCAAGCCAACATCGTCAGCATGGAGACATCGATCCCCGGCGTGTTTGCCGGCGGCGATGCCGTCACCGGCCCGGCCACCGTGGTGGAGGCCATCGGCGCGGGCAAACACGCCGCCGAGGCCATCGATCGTTTTCTTTCCGGGATCCCCCAGCCCAAGATGCCGCCGGTGCCGGTGCGACGCAGGCGGGTGGAGTGGATGGAGGTCCCGGCCAGCACCAAGATGACCCTGCGCCGGCCGGAGATGCCGCTGCTCAACCTCGAACGGCGGCGCACCACCTTCCAGCAGGTGGAGCTCGGCTACACGGAAAACGTCGTGCGGGAAGAAGCCCGCCGCTGCCTGCGCTGCGACATCTGCCTGCGCTGCGGCAAGTGCGTCGAGGTCTGCCGGGACATGATGGGCATCAACGCGCTGGAATTCGGTTTTCTCAACTTCGACAAGCCGGAGGCCACCGACTTCCGGGTGACCTCGGAGCGCTGCATCCTCTGCGGCGCCTGTGCCGCCAACTGCCCGAACCAGGCCATCCGGATCATCGACCGCGGCGACGAGCGCCTGCTCTCCTACTGCGGCACGATTCTGAACCGCCAGAAACTGCACCATTGCCGGTCGTGCGGCGCTGTCCTGGGCCCGCAGCGCTATCTGGAGTTCCTGAAAAACCGCACGCAGGCCGTCAGCCCGGTTGTCTCCGACCGGGATTTGTGCCATAGCTGTCTGCGCAAACAGACCGCCGGGATTCATCAGGAAAACACGCCCGTATAGCGGACAACGCCGCCGACCGCATCGAGAAGGAGTTCAGCCATGGCGTTTCACAGGGGTCAGAAAGTGGAAATATTCCGGAAATCGGAAGATGAAAGCTGGGGGGAGCACATGGACCAGTACGTCGGCCGCCACGGCCTCATCACCGACCCGGACACCACCAAGAACGATCCGGACGCGCTGATCGAGGTCAGCGTGGAAGGCAAGGGCACCCATCGTTTCCCGCAAGACTGCCTGCGGCTGCTTTCGGAGTGAGGCCGGGGTCAACGGTAAGGTCATGATCCGTATCAACGTCAACAACCAAGAGCTGCAGGTCGAGGAGGGCCAGAACCTCCTGAATACCCTGGTATCCGCGGGCGTCCGCGTCCCGGCGATCTGCTTTCACCCTGCCCTGAAAAAAACCACCGGCGTCTGCCGCATGTGCACGGTGGAAATCACACTTCCGGGCAAGACGGCCGAGGTCCATCGCGCCTGCCTGGCCAAGACCGTGGAGGGGCTGGCGGTGAGCACCGAGAGCGCCGCCGTCCAGGCCGCGCGTGAGAAGGCCCTGCGCGCCCTCATGAAGCAAGCCCCCCAGTCGGAAAGCTTCATCCGGCTGGCCAAGGAGTTCAACATTCCCATCGACCCGGCGCCGGACGGCTGCATCCGCTGTATGCTCTGCATCCGGGTCTGCCGAGAGATCGTCGGGGCCGGCGCCCTGGAAATGACCCGGCGCGGCGCCGAACGGTTTCGCCGGGACGGCCGTCACGTGGTCGCCCCCATCGAGGGCCGCTGCATCGGTTGCGGCACCTGTGTCAACATCTGCCCCACCCAGGTCATCCACATCACGGACGATGAGAACGTGCGCACCATCTCCATCCGCGACGAGGTCATCGGACGACACCCGCTCGCCACCTGCGAGGGCTGCGGACGGCGCTTTGCCACGCCGAAGTTTCTGGAAGTCGCCCATGAGCGCGCCACCGACCACCACCCGGACGTGAAGGAGCACCACCGCTGGTGCCCGGAGTGCGCCAAGCGGCTCTCGCCGCGGGTGTCCGGCACCCTCACCCGCCGCTACTGACGGCTTCGAAAATGATGAAAACGCGAAAAGCCACCTTTACGGTTACGATTTTCCTCTTTATTGATGCAACAACGGACAAGAACGCCGCTTATAATTCCTATGAGGAAAGAGAGCAATATTTAAGAAAATTGGCCGCCGATAAGAGTTGTACCGATTTGCCCAAGCCTTATGAGTTTCCTTCTGCTACAAAGCAGACCACCTTCGTGCCATCTGGCGGCAACGTAAAACAAGACCATCCTGTTCCGAAGTGGAAGGTTAACGTGCAGTATAAACACATGTTAGGCCCTGACCGAATCTATTCACACCCGTAAAGAAATTTTTCACAATGGACATCCCACGGATATTCAACATCACTGAAAGTGCTCACCGCATCCACAACCCGATCACACCCGAAAAGCTCGCCACTCTCGGCGCGGCGCTGCGTCTGGAATCGGGGGCCCGAGTGCTCGACCTCGGCAGCGGTTCGGGGGAGATGCTGTGCACC
>DATITS010000223.1:0-24861 GCA_035467535.1 Desulfobacterales bacterium | reverse complement strand
ATTTTGCAAATAACGGATTCGTAAAGGCGCGCTGCTTGGGCACCCCGCTCAGCTTATCCAATTCGGTTTCAAGCAGGGATGCTGCCCCCGAACTCCGGTTGCTCGTCCACAGGCCCGGTCTCACGGTTCACGGCCGGGTTCTCGCAAACGATTCCGCAATACGCCGGATTTGGCGCAGGTGGTGGTCGAGGTGCACGGCGAGGAACTCGAGGGTTTCGCGGGCGTCCATGAGCCCGGCCGCGGGATGGCGGCAGATGGGGGTTGCCACGGCCTCGGGCGGGATTTGCTCCAGGGCCTGCCGCAGACCAGTGCGCGCAGCCTCCCACCGGACGATCAGGTCGTCCAGCGCCACGGCCCCGGTGGGTTCCAGTTCGGGCAGCGGCACTTCCACGGGGATGTCCTTCTCGAGGACCTTGATGACCATGAGGAAGGCCTCCGGTGACGTGGGCGCGCTGCCGGCGGGCCCTGTTCGACCGGCCTGGATGTCTGCCAGCACCATCTCCTCGGCGATAACCAGGTGTTCCAGCACCATGAGAATCGACCAGCGGCCCGGGCCGACCCGGAAGGTGATCTGGTCGGCGCTCAGAGTATAAAGAAGTTCGAAAAAGACCTGGCGCTTGGCCTCGAGAGCGGAGTATCGGATTTTTAAATCGGCGATCATGATGACCAGCCCCCATTTGTGATCTTCCCATATTCTACTCCCGTTTTCGGCCGGCATCAAATTGAAAATTCGGTTGAAATCGGGTAAGCATGACCCAGCCAAAATTTATGGCTTCGTAAATAGTCCAATTTCGGCGTTGCGCTTAATCGCGTTGTCGCTGCGGCGGACAGGAAGTACGCCTCGCTCCACGCGCATCGCGCGCCTTGAACTTGGCCTCTTTACAAAGCCATCGATTCGGATGATTTTTCACGATTTCATTAAAATTGTCTCCTGAATTCAAAATGGAGCCTGAGAAAGGCGTTTGCCCATGTCAACCCCTCCCGACTCCCCCGACGTTCGACCGGCTACGGCCTGCCCTTCCTGCGGCGAGCCGCTCAAAAGCACTTGGAGAGTGTGCCCGGTGTGCGAGGCGCCCGTTGGGCGAACGGTCTGCCCGGACTGCGCGAAGCCGGTGCAGGAGAACTGGAAGCTCTGTCCGGAATGCAGCGCGCGGCTGATCTGCGCCGCATGCGGCCGGCGTATCCCCCCCGGCCACGCACGCTGCCCGGCGTGTGTCCCTGAAGCGTTGACCGCCACGGATGACCCGGCGGGTTTTATCGAACCGGCCACCGGCATGGAATTCGTCTTCGTGCACGGCGGGAGCTTCCAAATGGGCGATCTGTTCGGGGACGGTTGGGCGAACGAGTTGCCGGTGCACGAGGTGCGGGTCGACGCGTTCTTCATCGCAAAATTTCCGGTGACCCAGGGCCAATGGATGAAGGTGATGCCGGAAAACCCCTCGCAGTTCAAGCGGGGGGATTTGCACCCGGTCGAGCAGGTCAGCTGGGGGGATGTCGCCGAATTTATCCGGCGGCTGGATGCGCTGACCCCCGGCGGCCGACGTTTTCGTCTGCCGAGCGAAGCGGAGTGGGAATATGCCGCCCGCAGCGGCGGCAAAAAGGAGCTTTACAGCGGCGGGGACAATGTTGAAGCCGTGGCGTGGTATTTGGAAAACAGCGGCAGGTCCGCCCAGCCCGTCGGCCGGAAGGCACCCAACGGCCTGGGGCTTTGCGACATGAGCGGCAACGTCTGGGAGTGGTGCCGCGATGCCTACGACGCCGACGCGTTCAACAGCCCGGTTCGGGACAACCCCGTCGCCTCGGGTGCGGGCGGCGAGCGCGTTATCCGGGGCGGCAGCTGGAACCTGGACGCCTGGAGTGTGCGTTGCAGCCGGCGGTTAGGCTTTGCCGAGGATTTTTTCGGTGCCGGGTTGGGGTTCCGGTTGGTCGGTTTCGGCGCGTGACGCTGGAATTCCTTGACAGTATGCGGACTTTCAGGTAGCTTCGCACGGTTCGTAAAGGGGAGTAGCAACCGGCGGGAAGTTCCGCCGGGCCGCGTTTCGTCAGCACGGTGGGAATTCCACCCGGCCGCGGCATCGCGACGGTCGTCGGGATCAGGCAAGACCTTTACTCACAGCATGTTCAACCATGCCGCGGGTAAAGGTCTTTTTGTTTCGCCCGCAGCGCAAGCAGGAGGGATTATGATCGACATGGGTTGGCTGGGTCACATGGCGTTCACCTGGGAATTTTTTATCGCCGTCATGAGCATTGTTCTGATCGACCTGGTGCTTGCCGGCGACAACGCCGTGGTCATCGCCATGGCGGTTAAAAACCTGCAGGGGAAAAAACGGACGCTCGGCATCATGCTCGGATCCGGCGGGGCGGTGCTGGTGCGGGTGGTCTGCACCTTCGCGGTGGCCCAGTTGCTGAACATGCCCTTCGTCAAGCTGATCGGCGGCGCCGTGATCATCTGGATCGGCGTGAAGCTCCTCACCCAGGGGACCGAGGAGCACCTCGGGGGCAAGGAGGCCCAGAGCCTGTGGCAGGCGCTTTGGATCATCATCGTGGCGGATCTCAGCATGGGCATCGACAACATGCTGGCCGTGGGGGCCGCAAGCCACGGCAACCTGTTTTTGCTGCTCTTCGGGCTGATCCTCTCTATTCCGATGGTGGTGCTCATGAGCACATGGCTCGCAAAGCTGATGGACCGGTACCCGATCATTCTGTGGGTCGGGGCGGCGGTGCTCGGAAAGGTCGGCGGCCAGATGATGATCACCGACCCCTGGGTCCACGGGCTCATCGACCCGCCCAAGTGGGCCGAGTACGCCTCGATGGCCTTCTTTGTCGCGTTCATCTGCGTGCTGGCCAAGATCCTGATCAACCGCAGGCCCGCCCGCGGCCCGCTCGATGCGGATTTGGCAAAAAGCGCCCAATCCGCCTGATGGCAGACGCTTGATTTCGTTCCGCGTGGGCGGGAGGCGGCCTACCGCTTCCCGCCCATACTTTTTACCTCCCGCGGATCCTGCCTTGTTTCAATGTTCTGAAGCAGTTCATGCCGCACCTGGCAAGGGCGGATTTGTCCAAAAGGTTTGATCCAGCACTTGCCGGATCACCGTGGCCGCCTCGTTCTTCAGAAAGGGTTTCATGAGAAGCGCCCGGATACCGATCTGCCGAACCCTTTCGTTGCTGAGCAGCTCGTTGAAGCCGGTGCAAATGATGACGGGCAGGCCCGGCCGGAGGCGCATCATCTCTATCGCCATCCGGTCCCCGGTCATGAGCGGCATGGTCATGTCCGTGATGACCAGATCAAACGTGGATGGATCGGAACGAAACAGCTCGAGCGCGGCGATGGCGGTGCCGCACGTTGTCACCTCATAGCCCAGGCTGCCCAGCATTTGTTTTCCCAAGAACTGGATCGATGGCTCGTCGTCTACGAACAGGATGCGCTCATGGCCGCCGACCATCGCCGCTTCAGGGGCAGATTCAGCCGTTGCAGCAGCGGTCTGTGCTATTGGGAAGTAAACATCGAACGTCGCCCCTTCGCCGAGGCGGCTTGAGACCTGTATCGCGCCCCGGTGGTTTTTAACGATCCCGTGCACCACCGCGAGCCCCAGCCCCGTGCCCTTGCCTTTTTCCTTGGTGGAAAAGTAAGGGTCGAAGATCCGATGGATGATGGCCGGATCGATGCCGGGGCCGCTGTCCCGGACGCGCAATCTCAAGCAGAGCCCCTGCGGCAGCACCTTGAGGTCCGGCGACGGCGAATCCGTGATCAGGGTTTCCGACAGGCTTACCTCCAAGATACCGCCTCTTTCGAACATGGCTTGATAGGCATTGGTGCACAGGTTCAACACCACCTGGTGAAGTTGGGTGGGATCCCCGAGAACCAGCCCATTGCTGGCGAGATCCTGGCGGACCTGGATGGTGGACGGCAGCGAGGCCCGCAGCAGTTTCAAGGTCTCCTTGACGATCAGCTTGATTTGGATCGGCCCGAACTCAGTTTCGGTCTGGCGGCTGAACGTGAGGATCTGGCGCACCAGGTCCCGCGCACGGAAGGAGGCTTTGAGCACCTCGGCGAGGTTGACCGTCGCTTCGCTGTTGCCCTGAGCTTCGATTTTGGCGAGCTCCGCAAAGCCGATGATGGCTGCCAGGATGTTGTTGAAGTCGTGGGCGATGCCGCCGGCCAGAGTGCCGATGGCCTCCATCTTCTGGGCCTGGCGCAGGCGATCTTCCAGGCGCAAGCGCTCCTGCTCGGCCTGTTTGCCTGCGGTGATGTCCAGCGCGGTGAAGGTGATCCCTTTGGACCAGTCGGAGGGATCCAGCGGGGTCGAGCTCAGCAGGACATTAATGATCTCCCCGTCCTTGCGCTGCCAGCGGGTCTCGACCGACCCCGTGTCTCTGGCCCGGATCTGTATATATTTTTCCCGGCCGACGAACTCGAAGTCCTCGTCGGTGGGGTAGAATATGCGTGCGCTGCGGCCCTCAAGCTCTTCAGCGGCATACCCCAGCATCTCGCATATGCGATCGTTCACCTGCATGATGACCCGTTTGCAGGTCACCCCGATTCCCACGGGTGCCGCTCGAAAGATGCTTCGCAGGGAGGCCTCTCCCTCCCGAAGCGCATCCGTCATGCGCTGGTGCTCGGCGAACAGGCGCGCATGCGCGATGGCGCCGCTGATCTGGACGGCCACGTTTTCAGCGACCGGGAGATTCCGCTCGGTGTAACTGCCCGGATCGGTGGACATCAGGAGCAGCGCACCGAAGGTCTTGCCTTTAGAGATCAGGGGTGCCAGGAGGGTCGTCTGGATCCCGGTTCGCCTTTCCGGCAAGTGGCCGGGAAAACGGGTCTCGATCTCTTGCATCGGCAGCGCAGGCAGCAGCATACCGCGCCCGGATTCGACGACCGTGGCCGTGGCCGTGCCGGCGAGGGGAAATCGATCGCCGGCGTGTCGGCCTTCGACCGAAAACCCGGCGATGTACTGAGAGGCGACCGTCTGCGCGTCGAAATCGACCAGATTGATGGCGATGCGGTCAAAAGGAAGTATTTTTTTCACCTGGGCCGCGAACTGCTCGTAGACTCCTTCGATTTTCAAGGTGGAGCCGATGATGCGGCCGATCTCCGCCATGACCGACTCTTCCAGGGCCGACTTCTGGGCCGCTTGCTCGCTTCGGTGCAGCGCGTCTTCGGCCTGCTTGCGTTCAATGGCGGCCGCCAGGACATTGGCGATGGACTTCAGGAAGTTGACGTCGTTTTCGGTAAAGTGCCGACGGTGTTTGGCGCTGGCGTTCAAGACCCCGAAGGGGCGCTCGCGACCTTCAATGACAACACTCATGCCGCTGACAATGCCATGCTCGCGCATGAGATAATCAGGCGTAAAGCGGGTTTCGGAATGGATATCCGGCATCAGCACCGGCTCATTCCGCTGGAGGGTGTAGCCGGCCTGGGAGCCCAGGCCCGCTTCGATGACGGCCTGTCCGATCAAATCCTCAAACCCCGTCAGAGCGGCCCGCATGGCCAGCATGTTTATCCGGGGATTGAGTTCAAGCACCTCGCAGTACTCGACCTGCAGGATCCGGGCTGTGGAGCGGACCGCTTCGTCGAAAAGATCGTCTATATCCGCTCCGGCCAGGGCGCGCTGCCCCAACCGTGCCACCGCTTCCTGTTCGAGAGCCCGTATTCGCAGCTCCTGTTCCGTGTGCCGGCGCTCGGTGATGTCCATCCCCACCGCCTGTCTGCCCCATCCAGGGATGGGGAAAGCCCCCGACATGTTGTACCAGGATACGGTGCGGGTTTCACCGTTTTTACTCGAAGTGGTTTCATGACCCCGCCTGCCCCCCGATGGCGGCGTTGCAGACCTCTCACATACTGGCGTGGTTGCTGCGCTTTCGAATCGGCCTGCGCCTTGCCCTCAGGTGTGATCCGAGGTTGTGAAGCCACTTCTATTCAGATCCCACTCCAACGCCGGCAGAAGGTGTTCCTCCCAGTGCCCCTCCAGCGTCGGGATCCGCCAGTGAATTTGATCCGGCGCTTCTTTATTCTATACGAAGACGGTTAGAGGAGGCAAATGGAAAAAACCCGGGGGGTGCGCGAGAGGAAATGGGATGCGTCCGCCGGGCTCGAAGGAGGAGCAATTCATGGCGGGTGTGTGAAAAGAAACAGGGATTCCGGCTGAGGCGTTCCGCGCGGCCGCCGGAGTGACAGCGTGCTACATGCCGAGATAGGCTCGGCGGATGTCGGCATCCTGCATGAGATCGGCGGAGTTGCCGGAGCGGGTCATGCGGCCACTTTCGAGGATGTAGGCCCGCCGGGAGAAGCTCAGGGCCTGCTCGACGTTTTGCTCGACTAGCAGTATGGTGATGTCCGTTCCGAGTTCGGCCAGGGTGCGGTAGATCGACTTGGTGATCATTGGGGCGAGCCCCAGCGAGAGTTCGTCCACCAGCAGGAGTTTGGGCCGGCTCATCAGTGCGCGGCCGATGGCAAGCATCTGCTGCTCCCCGCCTGAAAGGGTTCCGGCGGGCTGGTCCTTGCGCTGGCCCAGGATCGGGAACAGCCCTATGACGCGTTCCAGGGTCTCCTTCAACCGGCCGCGGGCGCTCTTGGGAAAGGCGCCCATCTCCATGTTTTCCTTGACGGACATGTCCTTGTATACCCGCCGGCCTTCGGGAACCAGGGCGATCCCGAGCCCGGTGACCTCGTGCGGGCGTTTGCCGATCAGGGATTGGCCGTTGAAGCGGATCTCCCCCCGCGCGGGCGTGAGAGCGGCGGTGACAGCCGCTAAAAATGAAGACTTCCCTGCGCCGTTGCTGCCCAGAATGGCGACTCTCTCCCCCGGGTCGAGTGCCAGGGAGATGTCCCATAGCACCTGGGTTTCACCCCGGTAAAGATCGATATGCGACACTTCCAGCAGCGCAGCCATCGTTATTCTCCCAGATAGGCTTGAATGACCCGTTGGTCGGTGACCACTTCGGCGGGACTTCCCGCCATCAGGACCTGGCCCTGGTCCAGCACAATCACCCGTTCGGCGGCTTTCATGACCGCACCCATGACGTGTTCGATCCACAAGACGGTGAGTTCCAGCCGGTCCCGCAGGCTGCGGATGAACTCCACCGCCTGACCGATCTCCTGGGTGTTGAGCCCGCCCAGCACCTCGTCGAGCAGCAGCAGCTTGGGTTCCGTGGCGAGCGCTCGGGCCATCTCGAGGCGTTTTTTCTGGATCACGTTCAAGTGACGGGCCTCGATCGCAGCCGTTTCGGCCAGTCCGACGAAGCTCAGTTTTTCGTGAGCGAGGGCCTCGATGAAGGACCGAGGCTTTTCGGGGTGCCGGTTGATGGCGGCCACCATGACGTTTTCCAGGCAGGTCATGGCTGCAAACGGGCGGGTGACCTGGAAGGTGCGGGCCATTCCCCGGCGGCAGATGGCGTTGGCCGGAAGGCCGGTGACGTCGACCCCGTCAAAGATGACCTGGCCGGTAGTCGGTTTGAAGGCTCCGGCGACGGCATTGAACAGGGTGGTTTTACCGGCACCGTTGGGGCCGATCAGGCCGACGATGGTTCCGCGCTCGACCACGAAGTCCACCTGGCTGAGCGCCTGTACGCCTCCGAACGCTTTGCTGATTTTGCGACCTTCCAATAAAGCCATGTCTCGATTCCCAACAGCTGCGATATGTATTTTGAGCCGGCGCCGATTCAACCCTGAAACCTATTTGACGAGCGGGCGTGCAGTCGGGGTCCGAAACCTGCGCCAAAGCCCCACCAGCCCGTTCGGGGCAAACCGCGCCACGACCAGGGCGACCAAGCCGAACACCAGCACGTGGTATTCGCCGTAGTCGCGGATCTTTTCGGCCAGGATGTTCAGTGCGAAGGCGCCGATGACCGGGCCGATAAAGGAGCCCATCCCGCCGATAACGGCCATGGCGAGCACGTTGAACTGCAGGTCCAGGGACGGGATTTCCGGAGTGATCAGCAGCAGGTAATGCCCGTAGAGGCTCCCGGCGAAACCCGCCATGGCGCTCGCCACGGTGAAGGCCAGGACTCGCACCTGCAGGACCTTGACGCCGACCGACTTGGCCGCCGCCTCGTCGTTCTGCACGGCCCGGAAATTCAGCCCCAGGTTGGAATGGATCATCCGGTACAGAATCGTGAGCATCAGAGCCGCGGACGCCAGCATGATGTAGTAATACGTAATCTTGGAATACTCGGACATAAGTCCCGGGACCTGCAGCCCCATGGTGCCGCGCGTGACATCGTATTCATTGACGATAACGATGTGCAGGATCTGCGAAAAGGCGAGTGTCGTGAGCGACAGATAGATCCCGCCCATCTTGAGGCACAGCGTGCCCAGCCCCAGGCCCAGCAGCGCGGCGATGCCCGTTCCGACGCAGACCCCGATCCAGGGGTCGATCCCCGCTTTGACCGCCAGGATGCCGGAGGTGTAGGCGCCGATCCCCGCCATGGCCGCGTGTCCGAAGGAGACCTGGCCCGTGTAGCCGGCCAGCAGGTTCCAGCTGGAGGCCATCATGACATAGAAGAGGCTCACGATGAGCACGTGCTGGGGGTAGATGCCGAGCCCCAGCGGCAGCACGCACATACCCGCCAAAATGATCGCCGCAAGCACAGTCAGTTTTTTCCCGGTCATTGCCTACCCTTTATTTTCAAAATAAAATTTAGTGCCTGGCCCCAGCCAGGCACTAAATTTTAGGTGCTAAATTTTAGTGCGCCCGAAAAGCCCGGAGGGCCTGACCAGCAGCACCAGGATCAGGATCATGAATCCGAAGACGTTTTTGTACCCCGAGGAGATGAAGGCGGCGCCGAAGTTCTCGACCAACCCCAGCGTGAGGCCGCCGACGACACATCCCCACAGAGACCCCATGCCGCCCAGCACCACCACGACAAAAGCGGTGAGCGCGATTGGCACCCCCGCGGTGGGGGTCACGGGGAACACCGGTGCCAGGATCACGCCGGCTGCGGCCGCCAAGGCGCAGCCCAAGCCGAAGCTCAGCATGTTGAGCCGCGTGGTGTTGACCCCGTTCAGTTCTGCCATCTCGCGATCCTGGCTGGCGGCGCGAATGATGCGGCCGAACCATGTCTTTTTGATGACGACGAAGATGACGGCGATCACGGCCGCACCGGCCACGAGGGCCGCCAGGCGCTGGTTGCCGTAGAAGAAGAGCCCGAAGACGTCGGTGGCGCCTTTCACCCACAGGGGGGGTTTGTTCGGGTAGGGCCCGAAGATCAGGAGGTAGGCGTTCTGCAGAACAATCGAGAGAATGAACGTCAGGATGAGCGAATACATGTCGTTGCCGTAGGTGGGACGGATGAGCAGGTACTCGATCAGGAGCCCTATAATGAACACCAACCCCACAGCGATAGCCATGGCCAGCACGAAGTTGACTCCCAGGGCGGAGGCGAACAGGTAGCTGAAATAGCCGGCCAGAATGTAGAGCTCCCCGTGGGCGAAGTTGACCACGTTCATGATCCCGACCACCAGGGAAACGCCCAGGGCCGCCAAGGCGTAGATGACCCCCATCACCAGGCCGTTCATGATCGAAATGGCAAACACCGCTGCGCTCCTTTTTTTCGCAGCCTGGCGGCCGCGAAAAAAAATTAGAGTGATATTTTTCAAAGCGTTTCGATGGGAACCAGTCCGGCTGCCTGCGCCAAACGGGGTCGACAACGCGTTCTGTAAACAACGGTCGGGCGGGAGATGTTCGTCTCCCGCCCGGCTTGTTCTATTTGAAAAACCTATTATAAAAATCCTTCGCCAGAAGGATTTTTACCGCATCAGCTTGCCGGTGGCCGCCTCGGGCGGGTAGAGCACCACCTGCTGCTTTTTCTGCCATTGGATGACCAGCATGGGCGGATCCCCCTGATGGTACTGCGGCCCGCCTTTTTGCATGCCGAATTTCGCCGTGCCGCGGGTGGTCTTGAGGCTGGTCTTCTCGAGCGCCTCGATCAGCTTCTCCGGATCCGTGCTTTTGGCGCGGTTGATGGCGTCGGCCGCGATCAGGACGGCGTCGAAAATGGAGCGGGACTTGTAGTCCGTGGGCGCTTTGCCGAAGGCCTTGACGTAGGATTCGCGGAAGTATTTGGCGAGTTCGGTCAGCTCGACTTTTTCGTGCATGGAGGACATGAAACACTCCAGGTTGCCGTAGTCGCCCACGTTCTTCCAGAAGTCCGGCCACAGGCTGGGGGGGCCGGCGCCGTCCAGGATCACGGCCTTGGGGCTCACCCCGGTTTCCCCGGCCTGGGCTACGAAGTAGTGCAGCCCGACCCCATAGATGTAAGCCAGTATCACGTCGGGTTTATAGGCCTTGATCTTGGTCAGTTCGACGTAGTGGTCCTGGCTGTTGCGTTCGGTGATCATGGACTCGAACTGAACCCCGGCCTTGGACATGGCCTGTTCGGTCAGCTTGCCGATGCCGATGCCCCAGTCGGTGTTCTCGGCGATGATGTAGGCTTTCTTGAATTTCTCGAACTGCACCCACTTCGCGATGCTTTGCAGGACCACGCCGGAGTTGGAGGGGCCGGCCCGGAACACATAGGGGTAGTTCTTGGCGGTGATTTCATCCGCCCAGGCCTCGGCGACAACGAAGGGGACCTTCAGGCGGTTGGCCACCTCGATCTCGGCCAGTGCGGACGAGGAGTGGCTCTCACCCAGAACCATCGCGACCTTGTCGCGCGTGACCAGGCGTTCGAAGCCGGAGGCGGCCTTGTCCGGTGCGCCGGCCGTATCCTCGAAGACGACTTCAAGCTTCTTGCCGAGCACGCCCCCCTTGGAGTTGACGTATTCTGTGGCCAATTTGATGCCCTCGTCAAATGCTTGCCCGGTTGCCGCGGCGGGCCCCGTGCGGGGTCCGACGACGCCGACTTTGATGGCATCCTGCGCCCAGGCGCTGCCGCAGAGCAGCAGCAGGGCAACGACTACAGTGGCGATCCTTCGAGTCAACTTCATGAGCAGCCTCCTTTCAGGTGATGAGGTTTGTAATGCCGCTTTCGCCGCGGCTTTGCTTTGAACGCTTTTGTAGGTAGATTGTGAAAGGCTCCATGTATCTCCCAATTTCATGCGCTTGTCAATGGACGCCATGCGCCTAAAATCCGCCGATAATTGACTTGAGATCGGGCCTCGCCTATAGTCTGAAAAAAAAGCTGCCGGCGCCGGCCGGCATGGGGCTTACATCGCTATCAAGAGGTGAAACATGGAGAAGTTGATCATCACCGCCGCCGTCACCGGATCGCTGCCCACCAAGAAGAAAACCCCGCATGTGCCGATCAGCCCGGCCGAGATCGTGGAGGCCGGGGTGCGCTGCGAGCAGGCGGGGGCGGCCGTCATCCACGTGCACGCCCGCAACCCGGTTGATGAGTCCGCGTCGACGGAGTTTGCGATCTTCGAGGAAATCTATCACGGTCTGAAGGAGCGCACGAACCTCATCATCCAGATCTCCACCGGCGGTCGGGCCGGCATGGCCTACGAGCAGCGCAGCGAAAGGCTGACGCTGAAGCCCGAGATGGCGAGCTTGACCACCGGCTCGGTGAACTTCCCGGACTCGGTTTACGCCAACAGCCCGGAGCTGATCGAACACCTGGCCGCCGACATGAAGCATCTGGGGATCAAGCCGGAGATGGAGATCTTCGACGTGAGCATGGTCCGCAACGCCGTGGCGCTCGCGGAAAAGGGGCTGGCGGAAACACCGCTGCACTTCGACTTCGTGATGGGGCTCCAGGGCGCTATCCCCGCCACCATCGAAAACCTGGTGCACCTCAAGAACAGCATCCCGGCCGGGTCCACCTGGACGGTCGTCGGCGTCGGACCGGCTCAGTTGGTCATGAACACGCATGCCATTCTCATGGGCGGGCACGCGCGCGTCGGGCTGGAGGACAATATCTACTTCCGCAAGGGGGAGCTGGCGCCGAATGAGCGCTTTGTCGAGCGGGCAGTAAGGCTGGCGGCCGAGTTCGGCCGCGGCGTAGCCACGCCGGACGAGGCGCGGCAGATCATGCATCTGAAACCGCGTTAGCCCGTGGCGCCGCCGGACTCAGAAAACCCCTGCGCCGGCGTTCACGCGACGGTTGCCTGTCCGAGCAGAAATCAGTGGATAAATTTTTCTCTTGACAATGAAACGGCTTTTTTTGTAGATTGTCGACAATCGGCAAATTCAATATAGCAACCGAAAGCAACGGATGGCAACATGCGCTTGATGGAATTTGAAGCCAAGGCATTGATAAATAAATACAAGATCCCTTTGCCGGAAGCCTGCCTCGTCTCCGTGGGCGACACTCTGGACATGGGGTTTCCCGCGATGCTCAAAGTGCAGATACCTCTGGGCGGTCGGGGCAAGGCCGGCGGGATCATCGAGGCCGGGGACAAGGCCATGGCTGAAGAGGCCCTTACAAAGCTCCTGCGATCCTCTTTCCGCGGCTACACTCCCAAATACGTGCTGATCGAAAAAAAGGCCGAGATCCGCAAGGAGTTTTTCCTGGCATGCACCTACGACACGGTCGCCAAGCTGCCGTTGCTGATTTTCTCGGCGGTGGGCGGGATGGACATCGAGGAGCTCGCGGTCTCCCAGCCGCACCAGGTGTTCAAACGGCACTTTTCCGCCCGCCACGGCCTTCAGGCCTACGAGGCCCGTGAGCTGATTTGCGAGGCGGGGATCTCGGGCGGCCTGATGCTGAAGTTGGCGGCGGTCATCACCTCGCTGGCCGAGGCCTTCCTTGCCTATGACTGCACCGTGCTTGAGATCAACCCGCTGGCCCAACTCGCCGACAATTCGCTCCTGGCGCTCGACTGCCATGCCGAAATCGAGGATGAGGCCCTGTTCCGCCACCCCGACTTGGCCGGGATCGAAAAGGACGGCAACCGCTTCCATTCTGAAACGGCCGCCTCCGATTTCGAGCGTCGGGCGGCGGAAATCGACCGCACCGACCACCGCGGCGTGGCCGGCCGGGTGATCGAATTCGACGGCGACATCGGGTTGATCATCGGCGGGGGCGGGGCCTCGTTGACCGCATTTGACGCAGTGAAGCAGCACGGCGGCCGCCCGGCCAACTACTGCGAAATCGGGGGCAACCCTTCGGTCCACAAAGTCCAGGCCCTGACGCGGCACATTCTCTCCAAGCCGGGCGTCCACAGCATTTCGGTGATTATGAACGTGGTCAGCAACACGCGCGTCGATCTGGTCGCCCGCGGCATCATCAAAGGCGTCCTCGATGCCGGTAAAAAACCCGGCGAGGCGATTGCCGTATTCCGGGTGCCGGGGGCCTGGGAAGAAGAGGGTTTCAAGGTGTTGCGGCGCTACGGCGTCGCCTTTTGCGACCGCACCGTCTCGATCGACCAAGCCGCCAAGCAGGCGGTGGAACAGACCAAGCGATAGACAGGAGCACCGATGGCCATTTTGGCGGAAAAGGACGTAACCGTTGTCATTCAAGGGATTACAGGGCGGGAGGCCGCCTCTTTTGCCAAGGACATGATCGATTACGGGACCGCGGTCGTTGCCGGGGTCACACCGGGCAAGGGCGGTCAGGTCGTTCACGGCGTTCCCGTCTACGACACGATGAAGGCGGCGGTCCAGGCTTCCCCCGTCCAAGCCTCGGTGATCTCGGTGCCGCCGGCCCTGGTGAAGGGCGCGGCGCTCGAGGCCATGGCGTACGGGATCAAGCTGCTGGTCATCATCACCGAACGGGTGCCGCGGCGGGACGTGGTGGAAATACTCGAAGTGGCGCGCGCGGAAAAAGCGCAGGTCATCGGGCCCAACACCCTGGGTCTGATCAGCCCTCACCGGGTGAAGCTCGGCATGGCCGGAGGCCCGGTCGCCGATGTCAAGCGGGCCTACATGCCGGGTCCGGTCGGCATCGCCTCCCGCAGCGGCGGGATGACCACGGAAATCGCCAACCTGCTCACCCATCACGGGATCGGGCAGAGCACCTGTGTCGGGATCGGTGGGGACCCGATGGTAGGGTCCAATTTTCTGGACCTGATCCCCATGTTCGAGGCCGATCCCGAAACCAGGGCCGTGGTGCTCTTTTGCGAGCCCGGAGGGTCCATCGAAGAGAATGTGGCCGTCATGATGCGCGAACTTGGGATTAAAACCCCGATCGTGGCTTTCATCGCCGGCCGCTTCGTCGATAGCATGCCCGGGGTGCGCTTCGGCCATGCGGCGACCATCGTGGAAGGGGACCGCGGCAGCGCCCGCAGCAAGCAGGAGGCGTTTCAAAAGGTGGGGATCCGGGTGGCGGAGAACTTCTCCGACATTGTCACTCATCTGAAGCAGGTGCTCTAGCGATTTGGGAGGGATGCGCGAATGGCGGGATTGGGACTGATACGATCGGCACTGTTTGTCCCCGGGAACCGTGCAGACCGGGTCGACAAAGCGCTGGCGACCAAGGCCGACGTTGTGATCATCGACCTGGAGGACGCGGTCCCGGCGGTAGAGAAATCAGCCGCCCGGGAGACGGCGGCCAAAAAGCTGGAGTCGGCCGGTGCCGGACGGGTGCTGATCAGGGTCAACGGGATGGACACCCCGTTTTTTAAAGAGGACCTGGACGCCGTTCTCGCGCCCGGTTTGCACGGTCTGGTGGTTCCCAAGGTCGAGGACGAACGGTCGATCCCGCATCTGCACGGGATGCTGCGCGCCCTGGAAACCCGCAGGCAGATTGGGCCGGTGCCGGTCATAGCCCTGATCGAGTCGGCCAGGGCGGTCGCCGGTATCCACCGGATCCTGGAGGCCCCGACCGATCCGCCCCGGTTGCAGGCCTTGGCTTTCGGCGCAGCCGATTATACCTCCGACCTGGGAATCGCGATTACCAGCGACGGACAGGAGCTCGCCTACCCCCGGTCACGCCTGGCGGTGGCCAGCCGGGCCGCCGGTCTGCTTCCACCGCTGGACACCCCGTTCATGCTGGACCTGAAGGACCTGCAGGCGCTCGAGGCCGATGCCTTGCGCGCCAAGCAGCTGGGGTTCGGGGGCAAGCTCTGTATCCACCCCAATCAGGTCGAAATCGTCAACCGCACCTTCAGCCCGCGGCCGGATGAGGTCCGCCAGGCCGAAGCGGTGGTCAGCGCCTTCGAGGAGGCGCAGGTAAAAGGGGTGGGCGCGATCCAGGTGGAAGGGAAGTTCATCGACAAGCCCGTGGTGGAACGTGCCCGGCAGGTCCTGCGGCTGGCCCGCGGCCTGAACGCCGGAGGTTAGCGCTGTTGCCCGCCCAAATCCGATATGCAAAGAGGAAGCCGATGGGAATTTTCATCAAGCTCGAAATCGATCAGGAACATTGTGTCGGCGTCAAGGCCTGCGGGCTGTGCATCAAAACCTGTCCGGTCAAAATTTTCAGACAAAGCGACGATCGGCCCTTCAGCATCGACGAAAACGAGGACGAGTGCACCTTGTGCACGCTGTGCCTGACGGAGTGCAAACCGAACGCAATCCGTTTGCAGAAACTCTATGAAAGCGAAGAGGCCGCCGGCAATCATCCTTAAAAGAGAAAGGACGAGCCGACCATGCAGACCCAACGCCAAGGCAGTCTAAAGGAACAGGCGCTTAGAGGGATGGGCACCAGCTTCATCAAGCGTGGGTTCAGCCCCCAGGTGCTCACCGAGCAGATCTCGCAGGTCCTGTCGGAGGCCATCTTGGACGGGGCGCTCGAGCCGGGCACTCAGTTGCTGGAGATGGAGCTGCAGCAGCAGTTGGGGATCAGTCGCTCCCCGTTGCGGGAGGCCTTTCGCAATCTGGAGAAAAAGGGCCTGGTGGTGATCTTGCCGCGCCGGGGGACTTTCGTTAAAGAGATCACCACCCGCGACGTCAAGGAAAACTTTCCCGTACGCGCAAATCTGGAAGGGCTTGCGGCCCGGCTGGCATATGGGAAGCTGAGCCGACAGGATCTGGCCCAAATGCGGTCCGCGCTTGAGGGGATGAGACAGGCGGGGTGCGACAAGGACCGCGAAGCCTACCGGCGGAACCACCAGGAGTTCCATGACATCTTCATTGCCGCCTCGGACAACCGGCTCCTGATCGACCTCCTGCAGAACCTGCGCATGCACCGGCTCTGGTATTTTGTTTCCTACCGCTACCAGAAACTCGATTTTCGAGTGGCCATCGACGTGCACGAGCAGATTCTGAACTTGTTCGAGCAGAAAGCCACCGACCCCCAGGAATTGGAGCACCTGGTGAAGTTTCACATCGAGGATGCGCTTGAAAAGCTTTTCGGGGTCTCCGGCGGCAGCGACCCCAACGGGGCCCCGGCGACGTGAGCCGAAGAGAAGACGGGGTCGAGCACACCGCAAGTTGATTGGAAGGGGTTGGCAGGAGCGTCTCGCAATCTGTAGATTCCCCGGCCGGTTCGATGCAATGCAAGGCAAACCACTTGTAAGGAGGAAGAAACATGCAAAGAGGCACTAAGGCTCCCTGGTTGGCACTGGTCTGTTTAGGGCTGATGCTCACGCTGGTTGCGCCGGCCAAGGCGGCGGACATCACTTTGAATCTGGGCCATCCGTTCACCGAGAAACTGACCACCCTGACGTCCTGGGAGATATGGTTCGCCAATGAGATCGAAAAGCGCACCAATGGGAAGGTCAAAATCAAGATCTTCTGGTCGGAAAGCTTGGGCAAGACGAGCGATTTGCCGGATCTGGTCAGCTCGGGCGGGATCGACATGTCGATCCTGGTGCCCGGCTACTATCCGGCCCGGTTCCCCCTGGCCCAGGCCTCGAACCAGCTGTGGTTCGTCAACTGGACCAACGAGGAAGCCTTCGAGGTCGCCAAGTCCATCTACTGGCAGGGGCCCATCCCCAAGGAGCTGGAAAAGCAGAACATGAAGCTGATGTACGTCCAGGTTCTGCCAAACTACCAGCTGTGGACCTGGCAGGAGATCAAGACCGTCGAAGATCTCAAGGGCAAGAAAATCCGCTCCTGGGGCCCCTACATGCCGCGGCTGTATGAGGCCGTCGGTGCGGTCGGCATGACCCTGACCCAGGCCGACTGGTTCGAGGCCATGCAGAAGCACATGACCGACGGCGCTTTCTTTTCGGTGCAGATGGGCCTGGCGACCAAGGTCAACGAAGTGGCCAAGAATATCACCATGGTGGACCTGGGGGTCAACACGGGCCCCATGTGCGTCATGAACCTCGAGCGCTGGAAGAAGCTGCCTGAGGACGTCAAGAAAGTGTTCGAGCAGGTCATGAAAGAGATGCCCGCAAAAGGCAAACAGCTCACCATCGACTACGAGGCGGCCGCTATCAAGGAAGCCGGAGGCATGGGCATCACCCTGGTCCCGTTCCCCGAACGCCAGAAGTGGATCGACAGCCTGCCCGACATCCGCGCGCAGTGGAGGGATGATCTGGCGAAAAAAGGCATGGGCAAAGAGGCCGAGGAAGTCATCGTGCTTTGGGATGACGCGCTCAAACGCACCCGCAAGAAGTAAAAACCGACTGGCGCTACACTCTGACACGGAAACGGCTGGCGTTTGAGCCGCCGGCTGGAACGCCAACCGTTTGCCCGTCAGACCATGGTGAGCCGTCAATTCTCGGTGTCTGGCTGTGGAACACGGTACGCGGACACACGGGCGACGGGTGGTGTCCGTTCAAAGGGTGAGAATCATGATTGACAGGATAATGGATCGAATCGCTTCGGTCATGAGCATCCTCGGGGCTCTAATCCTTTTGCTGATGCTGGTGACGACCATAGCGGATGTGGTCGCCGACAAGGTGCTAAGGTCCCCATTCCCCGGCGCTACCGAGTTGGTTATGTCCATCATGCCGATTTCGGTTTGCGCGTTCCTGCTGAGTGTTCAAATTAAAAAACGTCACATCGTCATCGATGTCCTGATCAATCGACTGGGACCCGGAGCAGCCCGTATCTTGCAGCTGCTGATCCAGCCCTGCGGGATTTTTTTGTTCGGCCTTCTGACATGGCTCACCATTCCCATGGCCATCCACAGTGTAAAAATTGCAGAGCACACGGGAGGGAATGTGGGCGTGCCCATGTACCCCGCCAAGGTCATGATCCCCATCGCCACGGGGCTGGTCACGATCCAGCTGGTCCTTGAGCTGGTCCGCATGCTGAGAGATCTGAAGAACCCACCGGCAGAAGCGACCAGGGTTTGTGAACTGAAGATAGACGACACCGATTCGAGAGGCTGATAATGTTCTGGTTCCTGCCCATGATGGTGATGGTGCTTTTGTCGATCCCCGTGGCTTTCAGCCTCGGGTTGGCCGGGTTCTTCGGCATCGTCGTCAACCTCAACTGGACCGCCGCCTGCGCCTTCGTCAAGACCATTTTGTACGGGGCCATGGAAAGCTATGCGCTCTCCTGCGTCCCCATGTTCATTCTCATGGGCGAGCTGGCGTTTCAGGCCGGGATCAGCGAAGACCTCTTCAATGCGGCCAACAAGTGGCTGGGCCGCATGCGCGGAGGGATGCTGCTGGCCACCAACTACGGCTGCGCCCTGTTCGGGGCCTGTTCCGGTTCCACGATTGCCAGCGCCTCCATCTTCACGCGGATCGCCCTCCCGCAAATGCTCGAGAAAGGCTACAGCAAGAGGCTGGCCTCCGGGTGCATCGTGGCCGCCGGGGCCCTGGCGTGCATGATCCCGCCCAGCATCCTGATGATCCTCTACGGGCTGATCACCTCCCAGCCGATCAACAAGCTGCTGGTCGGGGGTATTGTGCCGGGGGCCCTGACGGCCCTGGCCTATGGCATCGGCATACAAGTCGCCGCGAAGTTCAGGCCCCGCCTGGTGCCGCTTCCGGATCTGGAAAAAATATCTCTCAAGGAGAAGTTGATCGCCCTGAAGGGGGTTTCCCCTCTTTTCTTCCTGATCCTGCTGGTGCTCGGCGGGCTCTTCCTGGGCTGGTTCACCTCGACCGCGGCCGGGGCCATCGGATCGGCCGGAGCCATTGTCGTGCTGATCCTGCGCGGGCGGTTTTCCCTGCGTGTTTTTTACCAGGCCTTGCTGCAGGCCGGCATGCTTTCCTGCTCGCTGTTGATCATCATCACTTTCGGCAATCTTTTCTCCTTTGTCCTGAGTTCTTCGGGGGCGATCGACTCTTTCGCCAAATTTGTGGTGGGGCTGGAAATGCCGCCGCTGGTCGTGCTGCTGCTGATCATCACCCTTTATCTCGTCATCGGCTGCATGATCGACCCGGTATCGATGCTCATCATCACGCTCCCGGCGGTCATGCCGATTGTTGCGGCATACCAATGGGACCCTGTGTGGTTCGGGCTGATCGTGATCACAATGTGTGAGGTCAGCGTCATAACCCCGCCGGTCGGCATGAACGTCTATACGGTCAAGGCCGTGGCCGGGCCGTGCGTGACGACCGGCGAGGTGTTTGCCGGGGCTTGCTATTTTTTGATGTGGCAGGCGCTCGTCATGGCTCTGATCATCGCTTTTCCCGATATCATTACCTTCTTGCCGAACATGATGGACGCGGGGTAAGGAGAAAGTTTCCGGACGTTGATATTAATTTGCGCCTGCATTCAAGCAGGAAAGTGAGAAGCCATGAACGGATATACGGGGCAGACCGTATGGGTGGATTTGACGCGACAGACGATTTCGGTGAAAGCGACCGACGGGGAGATGGTCAAGAACGTGGTGGGCGGCCGTGGGCTTGGGATCTGCCTCTTGACGGAACTGGCCCCGGCCGGGGTCGACCCCCTGGCGCCTGAAAACCCCTTGATCCTGGCAATCGGCCCCTACACCGGGGCCGGGGTCTTTTCGGCCTTTTTCAACGTGACGACCAAGTCGCCCCTGACCGGGCTGGCGGCCGCCAGCCATTGCGGCGGCAAGTGGGGCCCGGGGTTGAAAAAGGCCGGGTTCGACGCTGTGGTGATCACCGGTGCGGCCGCCAGGCCCTGTTGCCTGATCGTAGAGGAAGGCAACGCATCCTTGAAAGACGCCGGCCACCTGTGGGGCCTGGGGTCCTTGGCGACGGAGGCCGGGCTCCAAGCGGAATACGCCGGGGCCGAAGTCGCGTGCATCGGTCCTGCCGGCGAGAACCAGGTCAAATTCGCAACCCTCATGAACAGCCACCGTGCCGCCGGCCGCGGCGGGGTGGGCGCCGTGATGGGCAGCAAGAAGCTCAAGGCCATTGTGGTAAAAGGCAAGATCGGCTCGGCCGTGTTCGACGAGAAAAAAGTGAAGGATATTTCGCGCCAGGGTGGCAAGAAAGCCGTGGAAGGTGCGGCGGCGTTTGCCAAGTTCGGCTCTTCGATTGCGTTTGATTTCTTCAATACCAAGCACACCCTGCCGACCCGGAATTTTCGCGGCGGCCACTTCCCGGACGCTGCGCTGATCAACGGCCAGGCGCTCAAGGACAGGTACTTCGTCAAGGACCGGGGCTGCCTCACCTGCCCGCTCAAATGCGGCAACATCCATCAGGTCAAAGACGGGCCCTACAAACTCGACGAGGTGGAGGGGCCGGAGTACGAGACCCTGATGTCCTTCGGTTCCAACTGCGGCAACTCGAATCTCGCGTCCATCCTCATGGCCAACCTGCTGTGCAACGATCTGGGGATGGATACCATCACCTGCGGCAATATATTCGCCTGGCTCATGGATCTGTATGCATCGGGGATCGTCACCGCCAAGGATCTGGACGGCACGTCCATGAAATGGGGCCAGCACGAGTCCATCATGGCCCTGATCCCCAAGATCGCCGCGCGCCAGGGAATCGGGGACGTGCTGGCGGAAGGATCGTATCGCGCGGCCGCCAAGTGGGGGCAGCGGGCATTGGACCGGGTGATTCACGCCAAGAAACAGGAGTATCCCGGCTATGAATCGCGGCGCTCCTTCGGGACCGGGTTTTCCCTTGCCACCAGCAGCCGCGGCGCCTGTCACCTGCGGGCCCAACTCTACGTGAATGAGCTCTTTGCCGGAGAGTTCCAGGAGGACGGCTTCGAGGCCCACATCGACACCGTCATCGACAAGGAGCATTTCCTGGCCGTCGCCGACTCCCTTTTGACATGCAAGTTCGGCATGCGCAACGCCGGCTACACCTGGCCGGTGCTGACGGAGCTCTACAACGCCCTGACCGGGGAGCATCTCGCACTCGAGGACCTCAAGAGAATCGGGGAGAGGATCTGGACCCTGGAGCGGCTGTACAATCTGCGTGAGGGCGTGGAAGAGGACACGTTGCCCGTCCGGTTCTTCTACGAGGATCTCGACGACGGCCAGCCGGGGGGGGCCCGGGTCGACAAGGGCCGGTTTCTGGCGGCGCGCGATCTGTATTACAAAAGCCGGGGGTGGGATGAACAGGGGCGCCCGTCGGATCAAAAACGGTTCGAGCTGGGCCTGGCATAAAACCGTCCATGGATGCCTGCAGCGCCTGGGGCTAAGCGCTGCAGGCTTACGATGCGCCGGAAAACACTCGCTCCCCGAACGCTTCCGCAAGCGCAGAAGGGAATTGGCCCCCGCAAAGGCATCGGCTAATGGCGATTCGTGAAATAGACACCGACCTCATCACCCGCACCGTCAAGCGACTTTGCCTCGAGGCTACCACCATTCTGAACCCCGACGTGCTCGAAGCCTTCGAGAAAGGCCGCGCGCAGGAAACCTCCCCCCAGGGACGGGAAATCTTCCGGCAACTGGCGGAAAATGCGCGCATTGCCCGGGAGGAGTCCATCTCCCTTTGCCAGGATGCCGGCATGGCCGTCGTGTTCATCGAGCTCGGCCAGGATGTTCACCTGTGCGGCACGGACCTGACCGCATCCGTCAATGAAGGCGTGCGCCAGGGGTATGCGCAAGGCTATCTGCGGCCGTCGACCCTGGACCCCATCAGCCGCGAAAACTATGGCGACAACACGCCGGCCATCATTCACCTGGACCTGGTGCCCGGCAGGGGGGTGAAGATCCACGTTCTTCCGAAAGGCTTCGGCGGGGAGAACATGAGCCGGGTGGTTCTCTTCCACCCCGGCGCCGGCCTGGAGGGGGTCCGGGAGTTTGTCGTCAACCGGGTCCGCGAAGCCGGCGCCAACCCCTGCCCGCCGATCATCGTCGGCGTCGGGATCGGGGGCAATTTCGAGAAATGCGCCCTCATCGCCAAGAGATCGCTTCTCAGGCCGGTCGGAGAGAAACACCCCGATCCTGCCGTAGCCCGGTTGGAGGCGGAGCTTCTGCGTGAGATCAACAAGACCGGAATCGGGCCGCAAGGCCTGGGCGGCTGCATCACCGCCCTGGCAGTGCACGTCGAAACCTACCCGACCCACATCGGCAGCCTGCCGGTTGCCGTCAACCTGCAATGCCATAGCCACCGCTGCAAGTCCGCGGTGTTGTGAGAGGGCCGTCACCCATCATGGACACCCCCATCCGCATTCAGACGCCGCTGCCGCAGGATGTTGTCCTGAAGTTGAAAACAGGCGACCGGGTCCTGTTGAACGGCGCGCTCTTCACCGCGCGCGATGCCGCCCACAAACGCCTGCTCCAGTTGATCGAAGAGGAAAAGGGGCTGCCCTTCGACCTCCGGGGAAACATCATTTATTACGTCGGTCCCGCCCCCGCCAAACCCGGGATGGCAGTCGGGTCGGCCGGGCCGACCAGCAGCTACCGCATGGATCCCTACACCCCGCCGCTGCTGGACAGAGGCCTCAAGGGCATGATCGGCAAAGGGCAAAGGGGGGCCGAAGTCGTGCGGTCCATGGCAAAGAACAAGGCGGTGTATTTTGCGGCCACGGGCGGGGCCGGGGCAATGCTCGCCAAGACCATGACAGCGTCCACCCTCATTGCTTATGAGGATTTGGGGCCCGAGGCGATTCGCCGCATCACCGTCGTGGATTTCCCGGTGATCGTTGTCAACGATTGCTACGGTAACGATCTCTACCAGCAGGGGCTGGCGCAGTATGAAACCGCCGAATAGGAGGAGAGGATCATGTCCAAGCTGTTTCAAGCAACCACCATCAACGGGATGAAGCTGGCCAACCGGTTTGTGCGCTCGGCCACCTGGGAAGGCATGGCCGCCGATGACGGGACCTGCACGCCCGCGCTCAAGGATCTTTACGTCCAGTTTGCAAAAGGAGGGGTCGGGCTGATCATCACCAGCCACGTCTACGTCCGGCGTGACGGGATGGGCTCCCCGCGTCAGCTGGGGCTCTCCGATGACAAGTTCATTCCGGGTCTGCGGGAGATGACGAATGCCGTTCATCGGCACAACTGCCCTGTGGCCGTTGAGTTGTCCCATGCCGGGATTTTATCCAACGAAAAAGTGACCGGGGTGACACCGATGCTGCTTTCAAAAGTGGACGGATATGTCGGATCCGGAGGCAAGGTGATGACGGCCGAGGATATCCAGGCGATCATCGAAGCGTTTGCGCAGGCAGCACGGCGGGCCAAGGAGGCCGGATTCGACGCGATCCAGATCCATGGAGCGCACGGATTTTTGATCAATCAGTTTCTTTCGCCGGCGTTCAACAAGCGCACCGATGCCTATGGCGGGTCCATCGCCGGCCGGGCCAAAGCCGTCTTGGAAATCCTGGCGAAGATGCGCAGCCTGGTGGGCGACGACTACCCCATCTTGATCAAGATGAACTCCGAGGATGTCATCGACGGCGGTCTGACGGTGGATGACTCTCTGCAGGCAGCGCTGATGCTGGAGCGTGGCGGGGTCGATGCCATCGAGTTGAGCGGGGGGACCGTCGTCACAGGCGATCACTGCCGCAAAGACGTCGACTCCGAGGAAAAAGAGGCCTATTGGCGCAAAGCGGCCAAGGCTTTCAAAGCGAAACTGACGGTGCCGCTGATACTGGTGGGGGGAATTCGGTCATTGACGTTGGCTGAAAAACTCCATGCCGAAGGCTATGCCGATTATGTTTCCATGAGCAGGCCCTTTATCCGCGAGCCCGGCCTGGTGGCGCGCTGGGCGTCGGGGGATGTGCGGAAGGCGACATGCTTGTCGGATAACCTTTGCCGTGGCCCGCTCATGGCGGGAGGGGGAATCTATTGTGTTGTCGAGGAGGGGCAACAGAAGAAAGATTAGAAGCCTCTCATTCACTTGAAAGCGTGTTGGCCCAAGGCGATTCAGGCTGCTTCTGGAGAATGTGGCCGTCTATTTTTCAGGAACGACACTTCGTTCCGGAAGCAGCAGGTCCTTGCCTTTCATCATTCCGCTCTCTTCAATCACGTCGGCGCCGGCCACCGTGATGGCATACCCGCCCGAATCCGTGCGCTGAATCCAGCCCTTTTCCTTGAGATACCAGGTGTGGAATTCCAAGGTTTTTTCCGGCCACCCTAATATTTTCTCCAAGTGCCACAGCCCGACGGAGGCCGCGGACGGATCGTTGCGTCGTTCGATGTAAAGGACCGAGAGCACCGCATTCCGAATTTCCTGATCCCGGCTGCCGTTGCCGTTTCCGTTCGAGGAGGGCACCACGGCCGAGGCCAATTTCCACCGGCGGTGCTTGATCTGCTCATAGCCGATGTCGTAGGCCGCACGCTTTGCCGGGTCGGACAGCGCTTGGTAGGCTTTGGTCACCACGTCGAATTTGTCCACACACCCGGTGCAGCCGTTGTCGGGGTGGTAACGCTTGGCGAGCATCCGGTATATGCGCTCGATGGTTTCCTGGTCGGCGTTCGGGCTCACCTGCAGGTCTTCGTAGTAATCGGAAATGGGCTCGTCGTTCATCGTTCACCTCGTTAGTGACGCCGTTTCGATAGGTTCCTCGTATCAAGCAATATTCGAGCCACGTTGCGTTCGTGGATCGGCGGCAAGAACCATTCCATGACCAATTTTAGCAGCACATAAAGATTGCGCCGGGTCTCGTGCGTGCCCGCCGTCCTGTTTGGTGGAAAAACGCATGGGTAAAGAACAGTAACACTTTTAGGCAATAATTTCACTTTTCAAGGCCAACCATCGCATTAATTTTTTTTTAAGAAGCCGTATCTCATTGAATTAGAACCGGGTATTGG
>DATITS010000222.1:0-4234 GCA_035467535.1 Desulfobacterales bacterium | reverse complement strand
TCGGCTGGAAGCTGGAGGCTCGAAGCTGGAAGCCTGGCGGATTGGATCTGAATTTGTTTTGTGCCTCGAGCCTCAAGCCTCTTGCCTCGAGCGAATATCCGCTTGGCGGACGGCCTGATGCTTGTTTTTCAACACCCTGCTGATTCTCGCTGAACCGCCCACGATCTCGCGGAAAGATGCCGCTCCCACAAGTGCCATGAAGAACTTCGTTAAACGCCATCATAACCGATGGCTTTGTAAAAAGCCCAAGTTCAAGGCGCGCGCACTAACGACCACCCGCCGCGCGGGTGGCTTGGATTTTCGGCCAGCGGTCGAAAAGACAAAAGCACGTCCGTGCTTGCAGCGTTACGTTTGCGAAAGCAAACCACCCCGTGGAGTGAGGCGTACGTGCAGTACGCCGCAGCGACAGCGGGGTGAAGCGCAACGCTGAAATTGGGTTTTTTGCGAAGCCATCCGTCTTGACGGCATCGGCCGGTCTCTGGTACCCATGATCTTTCAACATCCGATGGAGATTGGGTGAGCGTGACGCGCGTTCTCTTGGTTCAACTGCCGATACCGCGGCAAAATTTCGGCCGGAAAACCGGCAATGTCCCCCTGGGTGCCGCTTGCCTGAAGCAGGCGGTGGACGATCTTTCCGGTGTTGCGGTGGAGATCCTACCGGAAAGCGTCGTCTCCTACCTCTCCGATGCCGCGCTCGTGGAGGCGATCCGCGACCGCCGGCCCGACGTGTTGGGCTTCACGGTTTTCAGCTGGAACATCGAGCGCACGCTTCACATCTGCGAGAAGATCAAAGAGGCCGGCGGGCCCAGGATCGTTTTCGGCGGGCCGGAGATCACCCCGGACAATGCCCTGCCGCGCGCGCCGCAAGTGGATTTCAGGGTCCACGGCGAAGGCGAAGCCGTCTTCCGCAGGCTTCTCTCGGAGCCCGGCTTCTGGGCGAACGGCAGTGCGGCCGAGAGCGCCGCCGACATCTTCCGCAGCGCGCCAAGCCCCTACCTGGGGGGGTGGCTCGAACCCGAGATCGAGCGCCTCATGCTGCTCGAGACCCAGCGCGGCTGCCCCTATCGCTGCGGCTTCTGCTATTACAACAAATCCCGCGCCGGGCTCGTGTTCGCAGAGGAGGAGCACCTGCTGCGGGCTATCGCCTGGGCGGTGGAACGGCGGATCAGCGAGGTGTACCTGCTGGACCCCTCCCTCAACACGCGACCCGGCCTGAAGGGGATTCTCGCCGGTATCGGCCGGCTGAACGCGGAGAAGCGCATTCGCCTCTTCAGCGAAATCCGGGCCGAGGCGATCGACGAACCGCTGGCGGACCTGCTGGCCGCAGCCGGGTTCACCTGGTTCGAAATCGGTCTTCAGAGCACCAACCCACAGGCGCTCAAGATCATGAAACGGCCGACCCGCCTCGATCGCTTTGTCCAGGGGGCGCAGCGGCTCAAGCAAAGGGGCATCACCCCCAGCATCGACCTGATCATCGGGCTGCCCGGAGACGATCTCGCGGGGTTCAAGCGCAGCGTCGACTTCGTGGCCGAGCACGACCTGCAGGACGACATCCAGATATTCCCGCTCTCCATCCTGCCCGGCACGAGCTTCCGGCGCCGTCGCCGCGAACTCGGGCTAAACTTCGAAGCGCACCCGCCCTACACGGTCATCGCGACCCCGACATTTACGCCGGAGGATTTTCTGCTGGCCTACGACTACGCGGAAACGCGCCTGGACACGGTGTTCTTCCCCCTGCCCGACCTGGACCTGTCCTGGCGCCTGGCCGGCAGGGATGACCGGAACGGGCCGCCGGATATCCGCGTGGACCTGGGGGGGCGCAGTTGCGTGGCCAAGCTGAACCTGCAGGGCGAAAGGCCCATCGCCGAAATCGAGGCTCTCTCTGTCTGCCTCACTCAGCCCTACCAGGTGCTGGTCGGTCCGGCCGTGCGTGACCCGGCCTATCTGAAAAGGGTGCTGGCCATCCTCACCGCTGCCAACCCCTTCACGCCGCTGGAGGTCGTTTTCTTCGATCCGGCGGAGCGGCCGGCGACACCCGAGCTGCTTACAGCCGTAAAGCTGCGGCGCCCGCATTTTCTCGACGGGGACCTGCGTTTTCTCCTCCCACAACCGGGCAACCGCGCGGTCCTGTTCACCGTGGTCTCGGGGGACCGCCGGCTGCGGTTCCGGGGTGAAATGGAGCGGCAGGCCTACTGGTGGCGAAGATCCGCGCTGCCGAGCCTGGAAGAGCTGGGTGAGTTTGCGGAACTGGACGGAGTCCTCATCGACAGTGCGCTCCCGCCGGCAGAGAGCTGCGCCTGGCAGGACCGGTGGGGGTCGGCGGCCGAGCAATACCACATCAGTTTCGCGGAGGTGGGGCTTCAACGGCGCTGGCTGTTGCTGACCTGCCCGGACGAGTACGTGGAGAAAGTCATGGCATGGCAAGTATAAGAAATCAGAGGCCTGCGCAAGCAGGCCTCTGATTTCTTATACTTCGATCGTCTCCCCCGGTTTCATCACCGTGACCTTGGCCGGAGTCTCCTTCTCCACCCGGGCGGCCCAGGCATTCGGGTCCTGTTTGATCACGTCGAACGTGTTGTAGTGGATCGGCACCACGCGCTTGGGCTGGATGAGCTTCACCGCCCGCAGCGCGTCGTCCGGGCCCATGGTGAAGTTGTCGCCGATGGGCAGGATGGCCAGATCGATGCCTTCCTCGCCGATCAGCTTCATGTCGTAGAACAGGCCTGTGTCGCAGGCGTGGTAGATTTTCTTGCCGTCGATGTAGAAGAGAAACCCGCAGGGGTTTCCGCCGTAGGAGCCGTCCGGCAGGGCCGAGCCGTGATGGGCGATGGTCAGCTTCACCCGGCCCCAGGGGTAGTTGAACCCACCCCCGATGTGCTGGGGATGAACATTTTTGACCCCCTGCGCCACCATCCAGTTCTGGATCTCGAAGTTGGATATCACGGTGGCGCCGGTGCGCTCGGCAATGGCCACCGTGTCGCCCACGTGGTCGCCGTGGCCGTGGGAGACGAGGATGTAGTCCGCGTGGACTTTGTCGGCCTTCACCGGCGCCATCGGGTTGCCCGTGATAAACGGGTCCACCAAGATCTTGGCCGTGCTGCTTTCGAACAAAAAACAGGCGTGACTGAACCACGTGGCTTTTAACGTCATGGAGGCCTCCTTTCAGTGAAAGGTTCTTTTACTCTTTTAAAAACCGCTCGCACTCGGCAACCGCGGGTGTGTTCGGCGGGCAGCAGGCCTTGCGGCCGTAGCTGGCGCATCCGTACATGCATTTCATCCGCACCCATTGGGCGGTGATGATGCGTCGGGGGTCGATCCAGGTGTAATCATCAAGGCCGTGAGCGGTCAGCAGAGCATCGACCTTTTTGCGGGCTTTCGCGGAGAGCGTTTGAACAGGCATGTCGTGTCTCCTTGTGTACGAGGTTCGTATAATACAAGGGCCCCGGAGTGTCAAAACAGGCGAAGGCGGGAATTTCGATTAGCTACAAAATTGTCTTAAAGTCACCCAATATTTTACATTCATGTGATATTTAACCGGTCGCGTTTCGTTGGTCTCAAGCAGACTGGGTTCACTTAACGATTTGAAATGGGTGGCTAAATAATAATTTCCCGGAGCATGAAGCCGGATGGCATGGATGTTGATTATGTAAAGAACCATTAATTCGTCAAGCGGGTCTCACGCGAAAGGACAAAGAATGAAAGCCGAAGCGGTCATCAGGAAAAGCGATGATAAGAAGGCCGATGAGGTCATCAAGTGCGGCAGCTGCGAGCGTACGCTGAAAAGCGATTCGGAATGGGTGCGCAGCCGCAAGAGCGTAATGTGCGTATCGTGCTATGAGAGCCTGTTGAATCCCTTCGCGAAATGCTGCAGCGGGGGCGCCCTCCTTTAGCATCGGGCACTTTGGTCGACTGCGTTTCAGAGAACCCCTCCGGTCGTAGCGGCATGCCGGCCGCCGTGTGTGGCCCCTCCCGTCCGAGGCATTCGTGGCGTTCCGTCCCTCCGAACCTATCCCTCCCTGCTAACAGGGTGTTGAAAAATTGCGCCTAAGGCCGTGATCCGGTGTTGTGCGGGTTTTGTAAATGCTCACATGCAATCGGCTGGAAGCTGGAGGCTCGAAGCTGGAAGCCTGGCGGATTGGATCTGAATTTGTTTTGTGCCTCGAGCCTCAAGCCTCTTGCCTCGAGCGAATATCCGCTTGGCGGACGGCCTGATGCTTGTTTTTCAACACCCTGC
>DATITS010000221.1:0-8829 GCA_035467535.1 Desulfobacterales bacterium | reverse complement strand
AGGCTGGCATGTCCGGTGAGCATGATCACCTCGATCAGCGGGTAGCCGCTTTTGATGGCCCGCAGGGTCTGGATCCCGTCCATGCCCTTCATGCGCACGTCGAGCACGACCATGTCCGCCGGGTTCTGCTGCAGCCAAGTCAAGGCCGCTTCACCGCTGTCGACTCCGGAAGCGGCGACACCGCGCTTCTGCATGCGCTTGAGGATGGTCTCCAGAAAATCAGCTTCGTCGTCGACGAACAGAACCCGGAAATCGCTCACCGCCGCCTCCTGTCTACACCCCGCCCCGCAGGGCAGGGTAGGGTAGGGTAGGGCCGGAATACCCGAAATCAGTCCAACGAGGGACTTATATATATTCCCGATTTAATATTCAATCTTTTATTCCTTGCCCTCCTTTTTTTCCCAGGCGGCTTCGATTTTGGCGACGAGTTCGTCGATTTCGCAGGGCTTGGTCAGGTAATCATAAGCCCCGAGCTTCATGGCCTCCAGCGCCGTGTCGATCGAGCCGTGGCCGGTCAGGATCAGCGTCTCGGTGAACAGGCCGAGTTTCATGATTTCCTTCAGGGTCGTGATCCCGTCCATGCCGGGCATTTTCAGGTCGAGCACGATCACGTCGAAGTCGACCTGTTCGAGCTCGCGGATGGCGGCGTCCCCGCTGTTCACGGCGGTGACTTTGTACCCTCGGTACGTCAGGAGCTTGGACATGTTCTTGGTGAATACGACCTCGTCGTCGACCAGAAGAACACGGGAATCGGGCATCGGATTTCTCCTTTCGTGACCAATTTCGGCGCTGCGCTTCATCGTGACGGCGCTGCGGCAATCGAGCGAGTGCGACTCATGTTTTGGCATGGCCTTCGGCTATGCTTTCCCGCAGTTCCTTGGGCGGGGTGTAGGGCAGCACGATGGTGAAGTCGGTGCCCGTGCCGGGCTCGCTTTGAACCGCAATGGTTCCCCCCAGGCGCTTGACGATGCTGTAGACGATCGAAAGCCCCAGGCCCGTGCCCTTGCCGACCGCCTTGGTGGTGAAGAAGGGGTCGAAAATGCGGCTCAGGTGCGCGGGTGAGATCCCCGAACCCGTGTCCGCCACACGGACCTCCGCCAGTCGGCGCAGGCTGTCGGCGCGGGTGACGAGGCGCACCGACCCGTAGGGTTTACCGGCGTGCGCGTCGATGGCGTTGGTGATCAGGTTCAGGAAGACCTGCTGCAGCTGGGAGGGGTCGGAGAGCAGCGGCGGCAGGGCCGGGTCCAGCTCGGTGAAAAACTTGATGCCGCTGGAGCGCGCCTCGCGGTCCATCAGATCGACCACCTCCCGCAAAAAGGCGTTCAGGTCCACGGTTTCGATCAGGGACTCGGTCCGGCGCGAGAAGCGCAGCAGGTTCTGGGTGATGCGCTTGCAGCGCTGGATCTGGATGTCGACCTGGCTGAGCGAGTCGTCGAACTGCTCCTTGAACTCGGGTCCGGCCATCGGAAAATGTTTGGCGGCGTCCAGCAGGAGCTGGCGCTCGGTCAGGATGATGGCGAGCGGGTTGTTGATCTCGTGCGCCACCCCGGCCGACAGCTCGCCGATCGAGGCAAGCTTGCCGGCCTGCATGAGCTGGTCGTTCAGTCGGTCGGCCTCCGTGTCGCGGCGCTTGACGATGGTGATCATGTGCCGGGTGATGAGCACCGAGACGATCAGGATGCTCAGGGCGCTGACGTGCAGGAAGATCAGGGTCCAGGTGTTGGCGTAGTTCACGTCGCCGAAGGCCTCGGCATAGTCCTGCTTCACCACCAGAAGCCAGCGCGGGTTTTTCAGCCAGGTCTGACAGGCGATCTGCCGGGGGCGTTCCTTGCCATTGGCGTCCTTCAGGCCTTCCAGGATCCGGACCTGGATGCCTTCGTGATACGACCCAATGGGGTAGGTGGATTTCTCCATGATGGCCCCGCTCATCCGCGGGCTGGTCTGGAAGACCCCCTCCGCGTTCAACAGGTACGCCTGGCCGGTCTTGCCGATACGGACGTTTTCCACCAGCGAGCGAAAGGCCTCGGTGTTGATGGTGGCCCGCAGGATCCATTTCTGGTCGCCGTTTGACTGCGTGACCGCGATGATGAAGTGCGGCTCCTTGCGGAAGCCCATGAACATTTCGCTGATGTAGAGCCCTTTTTGCATCACCTGTGCGAACCAGAACTCCTTGGCGTAGTTCCGGGACCACAGGTCATAGGGGCCGGCATACGCCAGGTGATACCCGTGCTCCCCGATGACGCCGAGGTCCGTGAGCGACCACAAATCCTTGTTGAAGACCTCGAAAGCCGTCTGTAGGGCTCCGGGCTCGATGATTTCGTCCCGGCTGTGCGTCTGGGCAATTAGCTGAAGCTTGGAGCTGTGCTCGTTTAAGAACATCTCGATGATCTTGCGGTGGTCCTCGACCTGGGTCTCGAAAAAATTGAGCATGCGCTCGCGGGCAAACCGCGTGTAGTGCAAATTGATCCCCCAGCCGACCAGCAGCAGGGGCGCCAGGGAGCACAGGATGGTCAGCCACACGAACTTGCGGAAGAGCCGCGCATAGGTGGCCTTGCGCTGAGCGGCCATGTCCGGCGGCTCGGCGGCCCCGGATCCGTTATGACTGATATGGGGTTCCTTCACCTTGGCCTCAAGTTGAAGTCACTTTCAAATCCCCCCCTTTTGTCAAAAGGGGAGGGTAAGAGGATGTCGGTGTTTCTCCCCCTTTGCGCCAAGGGGGCGGGGGGATTTCGTTCCCCACGGGACTGGCCCGTTTTGTACGGGATGATCGACTACCCTTCGTAATCAGATTACAAAAAACATGCCACCCACCCGATTCCGGCAACGGAACCCATCGATACCCGGAAACACCCGTGAGGTGTGCCTTTGGGCGGCACGGCATCGATCGCTGGCCGGCATATCAGCTGCATGGATGTCACCTGCAAGGTGACATCCATGGGTATTGCTTATTTCAGTACATCCCAGTAGCCGCGATGGATCTCGATCGCCTTTTTCAGGGCGCCCAACCGGCCTGGGTTGTCCGCCGCGACCTTTTGCAGGGTTTCGAGGTTCGACGGCGAGGGGCGGCAGAGGGATTGGAGCACCCTGAGGCCGCACTCGCGGATGCCCTCGGCGCTGTAGCCGCCCTCCATGACAAATGCGATCCGGCCGCTGCAGACCTCGGCGGCGATGTCCGCGAGCAACGCGGTCATCAGGCCGTAGCCTTCGGCCGTGACCCGCATTTCGGCCAGCCGGTCGTGCAGCCAGAGGTCGAACCCGCAGGGCACCAGGATGATCTCGGGTTGATAGGCCCTGGCGAGGGGCCGGACCAGGAAGTGCAGGATGCACAGAAAATCCCCGTCGCCGTGCCCTTTGCGCAGCGGCACGTTCACCGTGTAGCCTTCGCCTTTTCCGCGCCCCACTTCGCCGAGCTTGCCTGTGCCCGGGAACCCCGGGAACTGGTGAATGGAGACGCAGAGCACCTCGTCCGTGTCGTAGAAGGCCGCCTGGGTGCCGTTGCCGTGGTGGGCGTCGATGTCCATCACCATGATGCGTTTCAGGCCGTGGCGCCGCTGGAGGTAGCGCGCACCGAGGGCCGTGTTGTTGAACAGGCAGAACCCCATGCCGCGGTCCGGCTCGGCGTGGTGGCCCGGCGGCCGCACGGCGGCAAACCCGCGCTGGATGCGGCCGGACCATATCTCCTCCACCAGGTTGAAAACCGCCCCGGCCGCCAGGCAGGCCGTTTCGTAGGATTTCTCCGTGGTCTGGGTGTCGAGGTCGAAGGAGGTGAGCGGCCGGCCCGCCGTTTGCGCCACGCGGTCGATGTAGGCGGGGGTGTGCACCCAGGCCAGTTCCGCGAGGGTCGCGGCGCGCGGGGCAATCCGCGTCAGCTTGCCGGAAAGCGAGGGGTCCTCCAGCACGGTGCGGATCGCTTCGCAGCGCTTGGCGTTTTCCAGGTGGAAAACGTTTTCGAGGTGTTGCCTAAACCGGTCGTCGCAGACCACGCCGACAGCCGGGGCGGCCCCCGGGATGAAGGCCTTGCGGACCGCGGGGTTCTGTGAGGCGACGGCCAGCAGGTGCTCGATATCGGAGAGGCTCCGGCGGCAGCGCAGCAGCCCCCGGGTGGCGGCGGTGGCGATGGCCGGATACGTGCACGAGGAGAGCGCCGTCTGCGCCATGGCCTCCACCTGCGCGTGCAGCGCGCGTTCGCGATCGTTCCGGCTGTGCCGGCGCAGCCGCTTGATGCGTTGCATGACGAGCTCGCCGAGCTCGAACGCCACCTTGGGCGATAGGCCGGGGCAGTTTTCAGCCATCATCAGGATCGTCCGCAGCAGGTCGGGGCTGGGCTGGGAGAGCACATACCGGTGGGCTCCCTTGGACACAAACCCGTGGTGTTCGTAAAACCGGCGGGCGCCGGTTTCGGAATCCAGAACGATCTCCCGCGCCTTGCCGTAGGCGGTTTTCCACAGCAGCCAGGTCCCCGCCACCAGAAAACGTCCGACCCCCCGGGGGGGCGGCGCCTCATCGTCGCTGCGCCGGCCCCGCAGGGTGGCGATGTATTTGATTTCCAGCCCGGAATAGAAAAGGGCGGTTTTCAAGGCCAGGTAAAGCATGCCGACGATCCGGCCGTCCACCGTGCAGGCGAAGAGACGCTGCTCCTGGCCGCGCATGAGGCAGGCGAGCAGGAACCGGACGTGAAAGAACTCCAGGTTGATGTCCGCCACCTGCATCAGGGCGTCCAGGCAGAAGGGGAAGGGGATGAAGAGGGCCTGCCGGCCGTCCTCCACGGCGCCGCTGAAGATCACGCGTTCATCCCGGGCGGAGGTCGGGATCCCCCGGTCCGGGTCTTCCGATTTCAGGCCGCTCAGCACGGCGATCCGGCTGTCGGCGCCGCCGGGTGCGCCTCCCTCCGATAGGCGGCGCGCCCGTTCGATGGCCGCGTCGATCTCGTGTGCGACCATCAGCCGCAGCCCGGCGGCCCGGACCTCGCGTGCGGCCCGCAGGAAATCACGCTCGCGCCGGCTTTCGATCAACTCGCGTTTGCGGAGAAGCTCCCCGTACTTGATGAGCAGCCCGCGCTCGATGGGTGCGGTGCCCTCGTTGATGAAGATGAACTTCTGGACCCGGACCTTTTCCTTGTCGAAGAAGAAATGGAAATCGGTGTCGATGGCGGGGTCTTCGGGTTGGGCAGCGGTCCCGATGCGGCCCACCCCGAGCAGTTCGTCCAGTGCGCGGCCGATGTCGGGGGCCCGCCCGGAAATGGCGTCGATCGCCTGTTTTATGTGCTCGCGCTTGATCACGGCAAGGTCCAAGGGCTCAAGGGTTCAAGGGGTCCAGGGTCAAGGGAAGAAGCACGTCCGGGCCTTTCTTTTCACTTGAACCCTCGAACCCTTGGACCCTTATGCTGCGGCAGGATGCCACTCTCACCAATAGTCCAATCCCTATATTTTGCCGCATTCATTTGAGGGGCAGCTCCACGGTAAAGGCGGCCCCGCGGCCGGGCAGGTTGCGGGCCGAAAGTGTTCCGCCCAGCCGCTCGACGATCGTCCGGCTGATGGTGAGCCCCAGGCCCAGCCCTCCGGGTTTGGTCGTGTAGAGCGGCTCGAAGATTTTCTCAAAGTCCTTTTCCGGGATGCCGGGGCCGCTGTCGATGACCGTCAGCCGCAGCCGGCCGCCCTCGGTGCGGGCGCCGACCTCGATCTCCGCGCCGTCGGCCGTCGCGGCGACGGCGTTGCTGATGAGGTTCTGCAGCACCTGCCGCAGGCCGTCCGGGTCGCTGCAGACCGTGGCGGCCGGCTCGGGTGAATCCCGCTTCACGCGGATGCGCTTGAAGTGCAGCTCGCGCCGCATGAGGTCTATCAGGTCGCCGATGAGTTCGTGCACGTTCAGGTCGATGCACACCGGGCCGGCCGTCGGCCGGGCCAGGTCCAGGCCGCGCTTGACGGCCTTCTCGCTGCGGTGGATCTCAGCGTCGATCTGTTCGAGGGTGCCCGAGATCTCGTCGGGATCGGGCTCCGCCCGGGGGCGTTGCCCCCACAGCTCCCGCAGCCACTGGGAGGCGCTGTGGATGTTGGCCAGGCTGTCCGTGATGTCCTCGAGGGCCCCCTGGGCCAGTTGGCCGGAGGAGGCCATCCGGCTCGCGTGCTGCAGCTGCTGGTCGAGGAAGCGCAGGTCCTTGCGCTTGGATTCCAGCCGCCGCACGAGGTTGTTGGTGGTGAGCAGCACGGTGGGGATGATCAACAGCGCGCCCAGGATGAACGTGAAGAGGCAGATCCAGCGGGCGCGGTTGAGGTCGGCGAAAATGTCCGCCCGGTTCATTTCGACAATGCTCACCCAGGGCACGGTTTTCTGCCAGGCCATGGCGAAGATGCGCTCGCCGCGCTCTTCGATGCGGATGCCGTCGAAGGGGGCGATCTGCTGGAACGGCGATTTCTCCATGGGCGCCCCGGCGGATCGCGGGCGGGTCTGGTACACGCCCTCGCGGTTGACCAGGTAGGCCTCGGCCTTGAAGTCGCCTGCGCTCGCGGCGACGAAGCGCTCGAAGAAATCGGCATCCACGGTGGCGCGCAGGATCCAAAACCCGTCCGCATCCTTCTGCGTGACGGCGATGATGAAGTGCGGGACCTGGCGATATCCCAGGTAGACGTCGCTGATGAAAAGGCCTTTCTCCACCGTGGGCGAAAACCAGAAGTGATCCCGGTAGTTGCGCGCCATCAAGTCGTAGGGGCCGACGTAGGCCCGGTGGTCGCCGTTGGAATCGATGACCCCCAGGTCGCTGAAACAGGAGAGCTCCTGCTGCAGGGAGCGGTAGGCGCGTTCGAGCCCACCGTCGTCCGTGAGCTGGGAAACGCCGACGTTGGCCGCCAGCAGCCTGAGGTCCGAGGAGCGTTCGGATAAAAACTGGTCGATGACTCTGCGGTGGTCCTGGACCTGGAGGCGCAGGGTCTCGACGGCCTTTTCCTTCAGGACGCCGGTCGTGTAGGCATAGATGACGCTGCCTAGGAGCAGCAGGGGCAGGAAGGCCGCACCGAGGAGCAAGACCACCACGAGGTTCCACAGGCTGCGGAAATAGGGGTAGTCGCCGCTTCGGGCGCCGCGCGCGGTGTGGTTGGCGGACATGGGCGAAGCCTCCTGCGTTAAAGTTAGTTGGGTAGTTGGGTATTTGGGTGTTGCGGCGTTCGGGTATCTGCCGGACAACCAAAAAACGTAACTACTCAGGGCTCAGGGTTCGGGGTTCAGGGTTCAGGAAATCCAGTTGGGCTGGCACCATAGTTTTCGCTATCCTCCCGTATGGACGACTGGGGCCAGCGGCGATCGGACTCGGGCAACTGCTTCTCAAGGGTACGTTCCATGCCATTGAGCATCCGAATGCACTCCTGATATCGAGCGCGGTACTCTTCGTAAGTCGTCTGGGTTTCATAGCCTTTCAAATGCGCTATATAAAGATGATGAATGGTCTCCGCGGCCTCCCCTCGGCTTCGATTGACACCCTCTATTTTATTCCGAACGTGTCGATCATCGTACTTCTCGGCAAGTTGGGCAGGAGCGCTATTCGATGAGCGCCTGGCTTGCGACCCCAACTCGTATTTCTCCTCGGCTGGCCATCGGTGGGTGAGTCCGCCTATCTCGATGTGCAAACGACAGAGTTTCTGATAGACGACCAAATCCTCCAATCGTCGATATGCTTCCATCTCTCTCCCCTGCACCCCGAACCCTATCAACCTGAGTAGTACCCCAATACCCCATTCAGCGCGCCAGGTGCTGCAGTACGTCGCTTAGCCGGACGATGCCGGCGACCCGGCCCTCTTCGATGACCGGCATACAGCGCACGTTGGTGTCCAGCATGCGGCGGGCGACCTCGTCCAGGTTGGCCTCGGGGTCCGTCGCCACCGGGTGACCCGGCCGCATGATGCTGCGCAGGGGGTCATCCGGGAGCCATTCCGGGTGGCCGATCAAATCGGCCCATTCGATGGAGCGTTCGGGCTGGTGTTGCCGGGCGGCCTTCAGCAGGTCGCGGCGGGCGACCGTCCCTTGAAACCGGTTTTGCGAGTCAAGGACATAGAGTTCGTCCCTGACGCTCATGCCCGAGTCCTGCATGAACACTCCGAGGGCTTTTTCCAAAGAGTCTTCGATATCCAGACGAATAAAGGACGGCCAGGTGATCTCCTTCACGATATGACGGGGCCACAGCACGGGGTGGCGCCGGATGTCCTCGATCTCGTGGGCTTCGGTGATTTTGGCGACCAGGTCCTCGATGTCGCAGGGTTTCATTAGGTAGTCGAGCGCGCCCTCGCGCATGGCTGCGATGCCGGTCTCGACGTCGGCGTGCCCCGTGAGCATCAAGACCTCGGTCTCGGGGGAGATTTCCTTGATCTTCTGCAGTGTCTCGATGCCGTCCATGCCCGGCATCTTGACATCGAGCAATACGACATCGAATGCCTCGCCTTTTTCGACGGCGGCCACCCCGGCTGCGCCTTCGAAGGCGGTTGTCGCCTCGAAGCCGCGGCCGCGCAGGAGCTTGGCCAGGTTCTGAACGAAGCGCTCCTCGTCGTCGACCAACAGCACGCGGATGGGGTTGCCCATGGGGCCTCCAGCTTTGATGGCTTTGTAAGAGTCCATTGCACCGTTGTCAGGTGCTGAATAAAAACCCCGGCCCATGGTGAATTTACCATGCGGCCGGGGTGGACGCAAACCCGAAGAGGGCTTCGGGGGAATAAGATCAGTCGATGCCGTCCGCCGTCAGGCGAAGTGGAACATCAGGGCGGCGGCCAGGCTCGCCATCAGGAGCGAGTTGGCTATCTTGCCCTTGCGGATCGGGTGGAAATTGGCATCCTTCCGGCAATGGCCATG
>DATITS010000220.1:0-14017 GCA_035467535.1 Desulfobacterales bacterium | reverse complement strand
CATCAGCGGCTTCACCGCCGCAGGCTTCTGGGCCGAGGGGGCCAAGGACAAGAAAACCGCCCTGCGTTTCTACCGGGATGCCCTGGCCTCCTTCCTGGACAACTGGGTCGAGTACGACTTCGTCCGGGAGCGGATCAAACGTTTGAAGCGCTCATCAGAGTGAAGCGCAGCTTCCATAGCTGAAGTACGGCTTCAACCATCAGCGATGAAGATGTCGTCGAGGGTTGGGTAGAGAATCCGTACTGGCGTATGCACTTCAGCGGTATGAAGTTCCTTCGAGCATGAGGCTCCCATCGATCCGTCGAGCATGGCCCGATGACGGAAGCGCATCGGGGCGGCCGGTGCCGAAGAGCTGCTGCAGGAGACGATTCAAGCCAGGTTGAAGTGAAATCCTTTAAAACTTGCAGGTATTCGCTTTTGCTTTTTTATTGAATATGGTGAATAAGGTAACCTGAAAGAACCGGTTGGAACTGGATGTCAGAACGAACTTGATTGCCCATTGGCATCAACGCCGATGCGGAAAGGCGATCGGACGCATGGGTTTCAGGAGGAAACGGAGTTGACCTGGTTGCTCGCCATCCTCACCATTCTGGGATTAGCTGCCGGTGCGCCTTTGGCTTACATCGTGGGAGCCTCAGGGGTGCTGGCATTCGTGGCGACCGACCAGATGCGGTATCTGGCGGTGCTGCCGCAGCGCATCTTCTCCCAGATCGACAGCTTCTCTCTCATGGCCATGTGCCTTTTCATCACCACCGGAGAAATCATGAACCGTACCGGCGTCACCAAGGCCCTGGTGGACTTCTCCATGTGCCTGGTGGGTCGCTTCCGGGGGGGGTTGGGGTACGTGAACGTGCTCACGAGCGTGTTCTTCGCCGGAGTGTCCGGCTCCGCGGTGGCCGACGCCGCGGCCCTGAGCAACACCCTCGTCCCGGCCATGGTGCAGAAAGGGTATCCGAGGTCCTATGCCGCCGCCATAACGGTCGCGGGCTCCATCATCGGCCCCATCCTTCCCCCCAGCATCATCCTGATCTTCTACGGAGCACTGATGCAGGTATCCATCGGGGGGCTGCTCGCCGCTGGAGTGCTGCCCGGCTTCTTGTTAGGGTTGGCCTTGATGATCGGCAACTACATCTTCGCCCGACGCCAACATCATCCGGGGGGGCGGAACGAAGCCTCGCCGCCTTTTTTCCCGACCCTGTTTCGAGCCATACCGGCCCTCATGCTTCCAGTGATCATCCTGGGCGGCATCGTTGTCGGGGTGGTTACGCCCACCGAGGCTGCAGCCCTCGCCGTGTCCGCCGCCATCGTCGCCGGCTTCTTCTACGGGGGAGTCGACCTTTCGAAGGTCATCGAAAGCCTCCGGCGTACAGCGATCCTGAGCGGCAGCATCTTCATGATCATGGCGGCCGCGGCCTGTGCCGCGTGGATCGGAGCCCTCCAAGGCTGGCCCGAAAGCCTTGCGTCCCTCGTGCAGCAATTTCAATTCCCCACGTGGGGCTTTCTGCTCATGGTCAATTTTGTTTTCATCGTCGCGGGCACGGTGATGGAGCCTCCCATGTGTCTGGCGTTGCTCGTGCCCTTGCTGGGACCCGCATGCGTTGTAAGCGGCGTTCACCCGATTCATCTGGGGATCGTTCTCTGCCTTAACATGACCCTGGGTCTGGCCTCTCCACCCGTAGGAGGATCTCTCGCTGTGGTCGCCGCCATCACGGGCGAGGACTACTGGTCCCTTTGCCGGGCCGTGGTCCCGTTTCTCGTGGTGGAGGGCATCGTGCTCTTGGTGCTTATCTTTGTTCCCGAAATCTCGCTCGTGCTTCCGCGATACTTTGGTCTTGCATAACCCCTCTGCCCGAGGGGGTAAAACTTTGAGGAGGTGCACTGTCATGAAACGAAAGCTTTTGCCGGTCCTCGTTATTTTTTCCGTCTTAATCCTCGCTGCGGTATCCCAGGCGGCGGTGATCAAGGTTGCCCTCGACTCCCCGCCAGACCTGGAAAACAGCGGCACCTACGTCTGGGCCAAAAACTTTGCGGATCACCTGCGGGCGAACGGTCTGGACGTGAAGGAATACCCGCGGGATGCCCTGGGTGCGGAGGAGGAAAAGCTGGACCAAGTCACCCAGGGGCTTCTGGAGGTCAGCATGTCGGACTTGGCCAAGGCGGCTCAGCTGGAGACCAGCATCTTCGGGTTTCATCTCCCGTACATGTTCGATTCCCCGCAACACATGGATCGGGTGCTGCAGAAGACCGATCTCTTCAGGAAGGTGAACGCGTCAACGACCAAGAAGGGCATGCGAGTGCTCGCCCTTGTTCCCACCGGCGCTTTCAGCGGCCTGGCCAACACCAAGCGGCCCGTGAACACGCCGGAGGACCTCAAGGGGCTGCGCATTCGCGCCATGGACAAGAATCAGGTCCAGTACATAGAAGCATGGGGAGCGAGCACCGTCATCGTGCCCTGGGCCGAGATCTACAATGCGCTCCAGACGGGCATCACCGATGGGTACCTGAACTCCGCCATCGTGCCGGTGCTGTTCAAGCACACGGAGGTGATCAAGTACTTCTCGGACATCCAGTACGCCGCTTCGCTTCGGCTCGCCATCTGCTCCGAGGAGTGGTACAAGAACCTCTCGCAGGCGGATCGGAAGATCGTTGACGAGGCCGTCACCAAAGCCAACGCTGCCAATCGGGCATGGCAAGCTCAGATCGATCAGAAGGGTTTACAGGAACTGGAGAAGGCCGGGGTCGTGGTGACCCGCAACACGCCGGAGCAAAGGGCGCAGTTCGCCAAGGCGGCTCGGACCATATACGAAAAAGTGGTGAGCCGCGAGGTCGCGGAAGCCTTCGTCAAGGCTTCGGACGCCAATCGCTGAGGGGCATGGGGTGCGAAGAATTCTCTCGCGCAGCAGTGACTATCTGGACGCGGGCTGTCAGTGGGCGGCCACCGGGTTTTTCGGCCTCCTGCTGATCCTCGTCCTTTTTCAGGTGGTGGCCCGGTACATCTTCCACAATCCCCCGGCCTGGACCGAGGAGCTGGCTCGCTACTGCATGGTATGGGGCGGCATGCTCGGTGCCACAGTTGCCTTCAAGTCAGGCGCGGATCCTTGTTTGGTACAACCGCCCACCCGGGGCCATCCCCTCTGGCTCCTCGCCGCCCAGTTGCTGCGAGCCGCTGCCACCGCTGCGTTTTTAGGACCGGTCCTGTATTACAGCGACAGGTTTCTCATCCGGACGTGGCACCGGACCACGGAGGCGTTGGGTGTTCCAACCGCTCTCGTGACCGTGGCAGTGCCCTTCGCGGTAGCGGTCATCCTCTTTCATCTGCTGGCGCAATTGCTGGCAGACCCTAAGGCGACCAGAGAAAACCCGAAGCAAACCCTGGATACGACCGCCTGACCTCCATCGAAACGGCGCAAACCCGGCGGCTCCCGTGAAAACATCGGTAGGAGTCCTCGAGAACCCATTGGAGAAGCAATATGATGATCGTAGCAGCTGAAGCCGTTCCCATTCGAATTCCCCTCAAAAAGCCGTTCACCATCGCGCTGGGGACGCTCACCCACACAAACCACGTGCTCGTGCGCATGGTCGACGACGAGGGGCGCGTGGGGTGGGGAGAGACCACTACGTTCCATTCCGTTTACGGTTATGACCAGAAATCACTTTACAACGTGCTCGCGGATCACTTGATTCCCGCGGTGCTGGGGTTGGATCCACGGGATCGGGTAGCGCTCCATCAGCAGATGGAAATGGCCATCCCGTTCAACACGATGGCAAAGACCGGGGTGGACCTGGCGACCTACGATCTGGCCGCTCAGGCGGCCGATCTCCCTATTCACGCGTTGGTGGGGGGGGCGCGGGTGGACCGGATCCCGGTCGTCGGTGTGGTGGACATCGTCCCGCCGCCGCAAGCCGAGGAGATGGCCTTGAAAATCGTGGCCAACGGGCACAGGGTCATCAAGGTGAAAATTGGTTTGGATGCCCGCCAGGATCTCGAAAGAGTGAAGGCGGTGAGAAAGGCGGTTGGGGATGGAATCCGGATCCGCGTGGATGGAAACCAGGGGTATGATCGGGCCACGGCCATGTGGGTCTTTTCGCGCATGGAAGAGGTGGGTCTCGAGTGGATCGAGCAGCCCTTGCCGCACTGGGACCTGGAGGGCCTCCGTGCCCTTTGCCAACGGTTCGATACGCCGGTCGCCGTGGACGAGAGTGTGCATTCTCCGGAGGACGCCGCGCAGGTCATCCGTGCCGGTGCAGCGGATGTGGTGAACGTCAAGGTGACCAAGTGCGGGGGAATCGACCGATCCCAGAAAATCGCCGCCATCTGCTCGGCGGCCGGGGTGCCCTGCTACCTTGGTGGCTGCCTCGAAACCCACACCGGGGTGGCGGCTTCGGCCCACTTTTACGCGGCGACTCCCAACATCGTCTCCGCTGCGGAGATTCGCGCGGAGTCCGCCTATGTGGACGACGTCGTGGCAGTGCCGCTCACGGAGGAGGATGGCGATCTCGTGCTGCCCAAGGGGCCTGGGCTGGGAGTGGTAGTGGACGAACAGAAAGTGGCTCTCTACAGGGCGTCCTTCTGATCGGTCGGGCCTTGAGGAGAAAGCCAGTTAAGCGAGATGCATGGAATGGACATCGCCGGTTCTGCCATTTTTATATGTCGCCTATGTCTCAGGAAACCGGATGGGCCGAGTACGGCTTCGTCCGGGAGCGGATCAACTGCCTGGAACGCTTCTCCGGCTGTAAGGATGGCGAAAAGTTCATTTCATCTTTCCAGCCAACTTCAAAATCACGATCACCGGCTCACTTTTTCTTCTAAGAGCTGTCATCATTGCCTCCTAGCTTGAGCCGTGAGCCTCTTTACGCACCAGGCGGCCGATGTTCGGGACTTGGAGGTTGTTGGCCGAGACCTGTAATTCGCCGTTTGCCTGCCGGACCCCCTGGAGCCTGCCGATTCTGAGCCATTCGCTGACGCCTTGCTCGGTCAGGTAGGTCATGGCGGCGAACTCCGACACGGATAAGGTCTTCTCGGCCGGTGGATTTTCGGGCCTGGTTGCGACCGCTGGTTCAGGCGGTGGTACAGGTGCGGCTGGCGCCTTCGGCGCGGGGGAGGGCACGGGTGCTCTCCGAACCGGTTTAGCGGCCTTTGCCGGTCTGGGGGCGGCCGCAGGCTTGGGCGGCTTTGCCAACTCCCGTACCACCTTCGCCGCCAGCTGGCTCTGAGGGATCATCCAGCTCCGGCCCTCCTTCTTGGCTTTGAGCTTCCCCTCCCGGATGAGCTTGGAGATGGTGGCACCGGGGATTCCGGTCGCCTTGGCAAACTCACTGGTGGTCATCGACTTGCTCGGAGTGGCCATCGTCCTTCCTTTCATTCGCAGTTGGGTTTGGCGTTCATGAAAACCGGCCCGGCGCGAATCACAGGCCAGCGGCAGTGACTATTCAGGCAACGAATTCCGATCATGCATGCGCCGATTCCGGTTGAACGTCCATCGGCGCCGAGCTCAGCCTTTTCTCCCGCACCCGTTACCGTGGGGACAGCGCTTGCGCGATGTCGGCGATCAGATCCTCCGGGTCCTCGATGCCAACCGACAAGCGCAGCAGGCCGTCGGCGATCCCCAGCGCTTCACGTTCGGCCGGCGTGAGCTTCGAATGGGATGTCTTGGCGGAGGCGCAAATGATGGTTTCCACACCGCCCAGGCTCAACGCCGGCGTGATCAGCTTCAGGCGGTGCAGGAATCGATCGGCCGTGCATTGGGCCTCGTCGAGCTCGAAAGAGAGCATGCCGCCGAAGCCTTTCATCTGCCGCCGGGCGATGTCGTGCCCGGGATGGGTTTCGAGCCCGGGGTAGTTCACCCGGCGCACGGCCGGCTGACGCGTGAGGAAGTCGGCCACCTGCCGGGCGTTAGCGTTGTGGCGTTCCACCCGCACGGCCAGCGTCTTGAGGCTGCGCTCCAGCAGATAGCAGGTGAGGGCGTTCAGGCTGCCGCCGAGATTGACCGCGGTCTGCTTCACCTGGTGGATCCGCGCCGCGCTGCCGAGCACCGCCCCGCAGCACAAGTCGCTGTGGCCGCCAATGTATTTGGTGGCGCTGTGCATCACGAGGTCGATGCCGAGGGTGAACGGGTTCTGGTTGATCGGGCTGGCAAACGTGTTGTCGATGGCGGTGACGATGTGGCGGTCCCGGCCGATTCCGGCAGCGGCCGCGATGTCGGTGATCATCAAGAGCGGGTTGGAGGGCGACTCGATGTAGATGAGACGGGTGTTCTTGCGGATGGCGGCCGCGATGGCCTCGGGCCGGTTCGAGACGAAGGTGTAGTCGATCCGGAAGCGGTCGAAGTCGGCCGTGATCAGGTGGTGGGTGCCGCCGTAAATGTCCCGCTGGATGACCGCGTGGTCGCCGCTGCTCAGAAAGGCGAGCATCACCGTGCTGATGGCGGCCATTCCCGAGCTGAACAGCAGGCCGTCCTCGGCCGCCTCCAGGGCGCAGAGTTTTTCGACCACCGCCCGCTCGTTGGGGGTGTTGAAATAGCGCGGGTAGATGTTCTCCGGGGCATCCAGGTACTCGTAGGCCGACGACGGGTAGATCGGCGTGTTCAACCCGCGGGTGGCCTTGTCCTTGCGGGCGCCGCTGTGCACGCACTGGGTGTGTTTGGGCATGGGGCGAATCCTTCCAGCTCCGGTATTTAACAGCCTGTTAATGAATTCATCTACCGAACTCGCACTGCCGGGTCAACCAAAGTTTTATGATGCGCGGATGCTCCCGGCGCGCGCCAGATTATTGAACCGCGAAAGCGAGCGAAGCATAAAAAAAACCGCATTCCTTGCAGTCGAAGATTCCCGTCAACTCGCTTCAGGATTCCTCACTTGACTTGGGCTTACAACTTGAACCGGATCAGCACCTCGTCGGTCTCCACCGCCTGCCCGGGGAGTGCCAGCACCTCCTCGACCTCGGCGTCGCAGGGCGAGGCGACAAAGCTCTCCATTTTCATGGATTCGATGCTCACCAGGTCCTGGCCGCGGTGGACGCGGTCGCCTTTCTTGACGCGAACGTCCACGACCAGCCCCGGCATCGGGCAGAGAAGCACATTTTGCAAGGCTTCATCACGCGGGGTGGGCATGTGCCGGGACAGTTCCCACTCCCTGGGAGAGAAGACCTCGAAGACACGGGCCGTGCCGCAGAAGGCGACCCCGAAGAAGCTGTATTGGTAATACAAGCGGAACATGTGGGAGTCGCCGTTGATTTTGAGTCTGAGCCGGCGGCGGTAGAACTCGAACTCGGGAGTCACCACCTCATAGGACCGGCCCCCGACGCTGACGGTCCACGCGTGCGCCGGCGGGTCTTTGCGCAGGCAGATCTCGAAGAGGTCCCGGCCGCAACGCACGTTGTAAGGGTTGCACTCCTTGGGCGCGTGGGCCGATCCGACCTGGGCCGCCATGGGCTTGAGGGATTCGCGGGTCAGGCTCTGGCGGTTGTGGTAGACGATCGTCGCCGCCATGGCCATGTAATGCAGCCGCTCTTCGGGCGGGGCGAGCTTGGGCAGCCCCTTTTCGAAATGGGCGTCGATGAAGCCCGTGGACAATCGCCCCTCGCTGAACGCCGGGTGGGTCAGGACGGCATTGGCAAAATCGACGTTGGTGGTAAGCCCCTCGATGTGATAGCCGTTCAGCGCCCGCACCAGGGAGTCGATCGCGGTTTGCCGGGTTTCGCCCCAGGCGATGACTTTGGCGAGCAGCGAGTCATAGAAGACACTGACGAAGCTGCCGGCCTCGACGCCGCTGTCGAGACGGACGTTCGGCCCGCAGGCCGGAGAATAGCGGGTGATCATGCCCGTGGAGGGGAGAAACCCGCGGGCCGGGTCCTCGGCGCAGATCCGCGCCTCGACGGCCCAGCCTTTCCAGGTGACGCCCTGCTGGCGGATCGGCAGGGGCTCGCCGGATGCCACGCGCAGCTGGAGCTCCACGAGATCCAGGCCGGTGACCATCTCGGTTACGGGATGCTCCACCTGCAGGCGCGTGTTCATCTCAAGAAAGTAGAAGCGGCCCGCCGGGTCCAGGATGAACTCCACCGTGCCGGCGCCGGCATAGCCAGCCTCCTGCGCCAGCCGGCAGGCGCACTCGCCCATCCGGCGCCGCAGGTCCGCGTCGACCGCCACCGAGGGGCTCTCCTCGATGACCTTCTGGTAGCGCCGCTGCACCGAGCATTCGCGCTCGCCCAGATGGATGACCGCGCCGTGCTGGTCGGCCATGATCTGGATCTCCACGTGGCGCGCCACCGGAATGTATTTCTCCACGAAGACCCGTTCGTCGCCGAAGGCCTTGCGGGTCTCCGCGCGGCCCGCTTGCATGGCGGCTGCCAACTCGTCCCGGCTGGCGACGATGCGCATGCCCTTGCCCCCGCCGCCGGCCGCCGGCTTCAGCAACAGCGGGTAGCCGATCCCGTCGCCGGCCGTCAGCGCCTGTTCGAGGTCGTCCACCGACTGAAGAATTCCCGGCACCACGGGCAGTCCGGCCTTCACGGCCAGCGCCTTCGCGGCGATCTTGTCCCCCAGGGCGCGGATGGCGTCGGCCGGCGGGCCGATGAACACAAGCCCTGCGCGGGTCGCCATCTCCGCGAAAACGGCGTTTTCCGACAGGAAGCCGTAGCCCGGGTGGACCGCAGCACAGCCGTGCGTGAGGGCCGCATCGATGATCTTCTCCTTGACCAGGTAGGATTGGTCCGAGCGCGCAGGGCCGATGAAAACAGCCTCTTCCGCCGCCTGCACGTGCCGGGAGCGGGCGTCGATGTCGGAGTGCACCGCCACGGTGCGAATCCCAAGCCGCTTGCAGGTCCGGGCGATGCGGACGGCTATCTCACCGCGGTTCGCAATGAGGATTTTTTCGAACACGGCACTGTCTCCCTCACAACGGAATGTTCCCGTGTTTGCGATTGGGTCGCTTCACCCGCTTGCTTTCAAGGAACTGCAGGCTGCGGATCAGCCGCTGGCGGGTGTCGCGCGGAAAGATCACGTCGTCGATGTAGCCCCGCTTGGCGGCCAAGAAAGGGTTGGCGAAAGTCTTGCGATAGTGATCGGTCTTTTGGGCCAGGAGCGCTTCCGGATCGGCGGCGGCCGCGATCTCCTGCCGGTAGATCACCTCAGCCGCCCCCTTGGGGCCCAATACGGCGATTTCCGCCGTGGGCCAGGCATAGTTGATGTCACCGCCGATGTGCTTGGAATTCATCACAATGTAGGCCCCGCCGTAGGCCTTGCGCAGGATGACGGTGATGCGCGGCACGCTGGCCTCGACGAAGGCATAGAGCAGCTTCGCACCGTGGCGGATGATACCGCCGGACTCCTGCTCCGGCCCGGGCATGAAGCCGGGCACATCCACGAAACAGACGAGCGGGATGTTAAAAGCGTCGCAGAAGCGCACGAAGCGCGCGGCCTTGGCCGACGCATTGATGTCGAGGACCCCGGCCAGCACGGCCGGCTGGTTCGCGATCAGCCCCACGGTCTGGCCGCCGAGCCGGCCAAGCCCGCAGATGATGTTGCGGGCAAAATGCGCCTGGATCTCCATGAACTCGGCGCCGTCCAGGATGCTGTGGATGAGGACTTTCATGTCGTAGGTCTGATTGGTGCTGACCGGCACCAGGAAGTCGAGCGCCGGGTCGGTGCGCCCCAGGGGATCCCTCAGGTCGAGGATCGGCGGCTTCTGCTGGTTGTTGGAGGGCAGGTAGTTGATCAGCCGCCGCACCTCCCGCAGGCACAGGATGTCGTTGGGCAAAACGAAGTGGGCCACCCCGCTCTTCTCGCCGTGGATGCGGGCGCCGCCCAGGTCGGCCGAGGAGATCTCCTGGTGGGTGACCGTCTTGACCACATTGGGGCCGGTGACGAACATGAAGGCGGTGTGTTCCACCATGAAGACGAAGTCCGTGATGGCCGGGCTGTAGACCGCGCCGCCGGCGCAGGGGCCCATGATGCAGGAGATCTGGGGCACCACCCCGCTCGCCTGGACGTTGCGGTTGAAGATTTCGCCGTAGGCGGCCAGGGCGTCGACCCCCTCCTGGATGCGCGCCCCGCCCGAGTCGTTGAGCCCGATGATCGGCGAGCCCACGCGCACGGCGTGATCCATGACCTTGCTGATCTTCTGGGAGTGGGCTTCGCCCAGAGAGCCGCCGATGACCGTGAAGTCCTGGCTGAAAACGAAGACCTCGCGGCCGTCGATCGTGCCATGGCCGGTGATCACCCCGTCGCCGGGGTAGCGCCGCTCCCGGTCGGTGTAGTCGCCCCGGCCGGTCTTCAGGATGTCGAATTCCTCGAAGGAGCCCTCGTCCAGAAGAAGGTCGATGCGCTCGCGCGATGTGAGCTTGCCGCGGCGGTGCTGGTCGTCGACCCGCGTGGCGCCGCCGGCCTGAAAGGCCTCGTGCTTCATGGCCTCGAGATCCGTGAGGTTGCTCTGGAACCACCCGCCTGCCGGCGCACCGGCCTCCGCCTGCTGCAGCCGCTGCGCCAGCTTCGGTTCGCCTTGTAAAGCGTTTTTGTTTTCCATGGCCGCTCCTCTATTTGGGGTATCATCTAAACTGAAATCAAATCGAGGGTCAAATCTTTTTTCAGGCGGATAGGGCCCGCCTGAAAAAAGATTAACCTAAGTTGAGCGATTCTAATTTTGGTTTCTGCGGCAGACCCCGGCGGGACTCGATGGGCATCGACAAAATCGCTCTATTTAGGTTTAAATTTGGGGGAGTAAGGTTTAAAGTCGGATCGGGTGATGAACATAGGGCGAAATGGTTCTCGATGGCGTCCAGACAAGGGCTTGTTTCCATGCTTATCCGCAACACCGACATCGCTGGCATATTTGACGCCATTGCCGACTACCTCGAGATCGAGGGCGACAACCCCTTCAAGATCCGGGCCTATCGCAATGCCAGCCGCACCATCCGCGGACTGGGGCCGGAGCTTAAGGACATTGCCGCCGGCGGCGAGGGGCTGACCGGGCTGCCCGGCATCGGCAAGGAGCTGGCCGCGAAGATCGTTGAGATACTGGAGACCGGCACGGCCCAGGCCCTGGAGAAGCTGAAGGAGAGAGTGCCTGCAGACGTGATCGAGATGCTCAAGATCCCCGGTCTCGGCCCCAAGCGGGTGAGCACGCTCTACCACGAGCTTAAGATCGACAGCCTCGCCGCCCTTACGGCAGCGGCGGAGGCCGGTCGTCTCCAGGCGCTGCCGGGTTTCGGGGCTAAGACGGAGCAACATATCCGGGAAGCGCTGAAGGCGTTTTTGCAGCGTCCGGCGCGGGTGAGCATCGCCCTCGCCAGGCCGCAGGTGGAAAGCCTCTTGGGGGAGCTGCAAAAGGTTGCCGGCGTGATCGAGGTTGCGGTCGCCGGCAGCTTTCGGCGCTGCCAGGAAACGGTGGGCGACATCGACATTCTGGTGACAGCCGGGGAGGACAGCCCTGTCATGGAGCGTTTCGCGGGCTTCGCGGATGGGGGTCAGGTGCTCACCCGGGGGCCAACGAAATCGAGCATCGTCCTGCGCTCCGGCCTGCAGGTGGATCTGCGCCGGGTGGCGCAGGAGAGCTTCGGCGCAGCCCTGCAGTATTTCACCGGCAGCCAGGCCCACAACATTGCCACCCGCCGGATCGGCCGCCTGCGCGGCCTCAAGATCAACGAGTACGGTGTCTTCACCGCAGAGCGGCGCATCGCGGGCGAAACCGAGGAATCCGTCTACCGCGCCCTGGACCTCGCCTGGGTCCCGCCGGAGCTGCGCGAGGACCGCGGCGAAATCGAGGCGGCCCGGGAGGGCCGGCTGCCGGAACTGGTCGAGCTTGCCGACATCAAAGGCGAGCTGCACTCCCACACCAAGGCCACCGACGGTCGCAACAGTTTGGAGGAGATGGCCCTGGAGGCCGGGCGCCGCGGGTTGAAATACCTGGCCGTGACCGACCACTCCCAGTACCTGAAGATGGTGGACGGGCTCGACGAGCGCCGCCTGCTGACGCAGCTCGAGGCGATCGACCGGCTCAACGCGAAGATCAAAGGCATCCGCCTGCTGAAGGGCATTGAGGTGGAGATTCTTGAGGACGGCGGGCTGGACCTGCCCGACCGAGTCCTGCAAGAGCTCGACATAGTGATCGGCTCTGTCCACAGCCGCTTCCGGCTGCCGGCGCGGCAGCAGACCGAACGCATTTTGCGCGCCATGGACCACCGTTTCTTTTCGATCCTGGGACACCCGAGCGGCCGGCTGATCAACGAGCGCGATCCCTATGAAGTCGACATGGCGGCCGTGGTCCAGAAAGCCAAAGAGCGCGGCTGTTTCCTGGAACTGAATGCCAACCCCCAGCGGCTCGACCTCACCGAAACGTACTGTCAGATGGCCAAAGAGGCCGGAGTTCTCGTCGCCATCAACTCGGATGCCCACGGTGTGGCCGAGTTCGGCCAACTGCGCTACGGCATCGGCCAGGCGCGTAGGGGGTGGCTGGAGAAGAGGGACGTACTGAACACGCGGCCGCTCAGCGAGCTGTTAAAGCTGATTCAGCGGACGATGGGCTAAATCGGCTCGTTGCGTTGAACCTTATTGTTTCTTCCGGGGCGGGATGGCGGCCACACGCTTCTTGAGCTCTTCGTAGCGCTTGGGGTCGAACGCGCCGATCTCCTGGGCGTGCAGACGGTAGATCTTCAGGCACTGGTTGGCATCGGGGATGGCGCGCTGGGAGATCGAGGATTCGACGCAGCGCAGGTTGTCTCTTATGGATTTGTCATAGAGCTGCTTTCGAAGATCCGCGTAAACCTTCTTGTCGAAGGTGCCGGCCGTGGTGGCGCTGCTCTTCCAGACGTTGAGTGCCACCCGTGCGTTGTAAAAGGCATCGTCCTGGATGGACTTTTTCGCCAGCGACAGGTTGACGGCCGCATCGCGCTCAAGCTCCCTCTGCCGGGCGTCCATTTGGGCCTGGGACTGAGAGGGGCCGGCCTGGCAGAGCGCCTCCGGTGCAACGACAAGGGATAGCAGGGTTGCCACGGTCAGACCGGCGCTGAGGATCAGTTGTCTGTTCATTCCCATCGCGTATCAGGTTTCAGGTCCAGGCGTCTGGAGAAAGATGATCGCCCTTCATCGTTTTCTGGCATGTTTAAGCTTAGCACGTAACGCCTAACACTCAAAGCCTGCCGTGAGCATTCGGACAAACGGTATATCGGCCGCGCAAAACGCGAACCGGCCCAACTCATCGAAGCGGACCCATTGCATTTCGGCGTGATCGTTCAGGATGGGCGCACCGGCCTCGATGCGGGCGCAATAGGCGAGCAGCCGGATGCTCAGATCCGCATAGGCGTGCAGGCTTTCGCCCAGGAACTTCCCCACGGCGATGTCGAGGCCAAGCTCCTCCCGGATCTCGCGTTTCAGGCCTGCTTCCGGGCTCTCTCCCGGCCGGACTTTGCCGCCGGGAAACTCCCACATCCCCGCCTGGCTCGCCCCGGGCTTGCGGCGCGCGATCAGCACCCTGCCGTTTTCGATCAAAATGGCGGCCGTGACGTCGATCATTCGCCCACCACGCCATGCGCCCAACTGATCACCGACAGAAGCCGGGGCGGCGACAGTTTCTCAAGCTCGGGATAGGAGAGCCAGCGAACCTCATGATGCTCAGGTCTGCCGATCCGAGGGTTGACCGCGAAAACCTCTTGATCCTCTGACGTTTGGGCGAGATAATACCGGGCAACCTTGGTTCCGCGGTTGTAGGGGGCCGTTTCTTTGAACACCGCGGCCCAGCTGAAATCAAGCTGCGTGATCCCCGTTTCCTCACGGGTTTCGCGGACGGCAGCTTCGAGGAACGATTCTCCGGGCTCCATTTCGCCCTTGGGGAAGTCCCAGTTTCGAAAGGCCCTGAGGAAGAGATACTGCCAGCCGTCCGCCTGCTTTCGGACGACGATGACGCCGGCTGAGACAATCATGTTTCACCCCTCCTATTTCATACACGCTGCTGAGATTGAATTCAAGGAGGGCGGAATCCAGTGTCTGCTTGTCACTTTGATTATCGCACTCGCATGCGACCGGAAAAT
>DATITS010000219.1:0-8122 GCA_035467535.1 Desulfobacterales bacterium | reverse complement strand
ACACGCCGCACTCGCTGCACATGGACGCCTGCAGCGCCCCCATGGCGGTGTCCACTCCGCCGCCGAAAGTGCGCATCACGCGGTGGGTTTCGAAGCCGTGCCCGATGTTGTGCCGGGGGCACAGGTCCGTGCAGTACCGGCCCTGGATGCAGGCCGCCGCGGCCTGCTTCTGCATGTCGTGCACGGAGAGGGTTGCCATCTGGTGCAGGTAATGCCCGCGGGGCAGCACGATGAGCCCGCCGACGGTCTTGGTGATCAGCGTCCGGTCCATCTCCTCCGGATCGCTTACGAAGCGCCCCATCATGGGCCCGCCGACGACCAACACCGGGTCGGAGACCGTGGCGCCGCCGCACTGCGCAACCAGGGCCGCAGCCGGGGTGCCGATCGGGGCCTCCAGCAGGCTGGGGCGAGCCACCGCGCCGGTGACCGTGACCACGCGCCGGGTCACCGGCTGCCCATCCATGGCCCGGCTCACGGAATAAAGCGTGCCGACGTTGGACACCACGGCCCCCACATCAAGAGGCAGGCCGAGCGGCGGGATGATGCGGCCGAGCAGCTCGTGCACCAGGACGTGCTCGTCGCCCGCCGGGTAGAAGTTGTCCAGTTCGGCCAGTTCGATGCCGGTCCCGGCGATCGCACCCGCGAACACCGCGGCGATCTCGGTGTACTTGCGCTTGATCGCGACGATGCCGCGGACAGCGCCCATGGCCGCCATCACGGCCTGGAGCGCCCGGACGATCTCGGCCGCGTGGCAGGCCATAACGAGCTGGTCCGTGTAGAGCAGCGGCTCGCATTCGCAGCCGTTGGCGATGACGGTTTCGACCGCAGCGTCGTACTTGACGTGGGTCGGAAACCCGGCCCCGCCTTCGCCGACCACCCCGGCATCACGTATCGACCGGATCAGGCTTTGTTTGTCCATTCCCATGTCGGTTTCAGTTGAGCAGATTGCCGCGCTTCATGCAGATTGCCAGCACGGCCACCTTGAAAATGTCCTTGGCGCTGCAGCCCCGGGAAAGGTCGTGCCAGCCGCCTTCAAACCCCTGCAGGAACGGCCCCATCGCGGTGTAGCCCGCCAGCCGCTGCACCATCTTGTAGGCGATGTTGCCCGCTTCCAGAGACGGGAAGATGAAGACATTCGCCCGGCCCGCAACGATGCTGCCCGGCGCCTTGAGCGCCGCCACCTCCGGGTCAACCGCCGCATCGAACTGCAGCTCGCCGTCTACCAGAAGGTCCGGGGCCCGCTCGCGGACGATCTCCACGGCCCGACGCACGATCTCGGCCCGGGGGTGGTCCGTGCTGCCTTTGGTGGAAAAGGAGAGCAGGGCGACCCGGGGTTCCTGTGCCAGCAGGTTGCGCGCCTTTTCACCGGACGCGATGGCGATATCGGCCAGCGCCTCCGAGGTGGGCTCCGGCACCACGGCGCAGTCAGCGAAGACAAACTGCCGATCGTTGTCCGGGGAGAGCATCAGAAAAAAGCTGGAAACCGTCCTGATGCCCGATTTGCGGGGGATAATGTGCAATCCCGCCCGGATCACGGCGGCCGTGGTGGAGAGGTTCCCGGCCACACCGGCCTCCACCTCGCCCCGCCGAACCATCATGGCCGCCGTCGCCAGGGAGTTGCTCACCGCTGCTTCGGCGTCTTCGGCTGAAACGGCTTTGCCCGCCTCCTGCCGAGCCGCTGCATAGTGCTCGGCGTTTTTTTTGAGCAGACTGGGGCTGACGGGGTCAACCACCAGCAGGCCGTTGCAGCGTCCGGCCGCCTCGCGCATTTTGTGACGCACGGCGAAAGGCGACTGCACCAGCACGGGCTCAGCCAGACGCTCCGCCTTGAGCCGCGCGGCCGCCTCCAGCACCCGCGCGTCCAGGCAATCCGGGAACACCACCGTCCCTGGCTGTTTTCGGCAGGCTTCGATGCAGCGCTCGAGTACGTTCACGTCTCCGGTCCAGATTCGCCCGCGGGCTCAAGCACTCCGTTTGAGCTACAGGATGCAGTTGACGCAGGCAAGCCTGACTCTCGCCGGCGTGGAGTAGGTCACCTGGACCCCCTTGGGGAAGTACACCATGTCGCCGGGTTTGCCGACCAGTGTTTTGCCCCCCACGGTCAGGTGCAGTTCGCCCTCGATCACGATGCCGATTTCAGGAAACTCCACGGTCCGGCTGAAGGAGGCCTTTTCCCATTCCATGTAGCCGCCGGCAAGCTTGTGATCCTCGCCACAGCGGATAACCTCTGACACCAGGGCTTTTTCGGCCACGGGAACAGGGCCGGCGCCGCTGTCGAGCAGGCGGCTGCCGCTGATGAAACACACGCCCTCCACGCGGGAAACAGACGGGTCTGCCGCGGCCGGCAACACCGCGGCGGGCCCGGCGAGCCTGGCTGAAACCACCTCGCGCACCAGGTGCTCCAATTTTCCGGGTTCGACCCCGGATGCCATGCGGCTCTTCAGCAGGGTGCACACCTCGCGGATCACGGTCTCGGACTCGGCCGGCCGGGGCACGGCGGCGGCAGGCGCCGGGGCCTGGGCCGATTCGCAGCCATCGGCGATCACGATCCCCAGTTCCTCGGCCTTTTCCCGCGCACCCGCAGTGACAATGCATTCCCCCGGCAGGGCCGGGATGCTCTTGCTCCCGGCTTTGGCGGCGTCCAGAACGTCGACCACGGCGATGATGCGTTTGCCCATCCAGATTCCTCCTGACTCCTATTCCCCGGTCAAGCGGCCGGGCGAAGCGACAGCCCTTTTCAAGTGGAGAGTGCGGTTGGTTAACTTTGCAACTATCGCGCCAATAATCCCCTTCCAAATCCGGTTGAAAAGGGGCCGGCGATCAGGGGTGACACGTGCGGTGTAGCAGGTTTTTAATGCGGTGTCACGTTTCTTGCTTTCCCGGTAAGGGCACGACAAACGCTACTCCCCCGGCGCTGCACGCGCAGCGGCTGCGCGCCCGCAGGCCAGCTGCCCATGCGCACGCGCGCTCCTGAAAATTCACAAGAGCCACCCATGCAAAAATGCGACTCGGATCTGTACGCCGCCCCGGTCGAAACGCTTGCCTCCACGAGCGATAAGTTTTTAATTATCAATATGATCACCGCGCTTCAAGCAGATCGCTGAAGATCCGGCCGCTCTTGAGCTTGTGCAACAATGCAACATGCGGCCTTGAACCCACTGTAAAAATATATTGCGATTCTAAACCATTGCCGGTTAAGATGGCAGCACTGCAACACGAAGGCGATTATATAACCCGGAAAAGGCGGTCTCTTGGTGTGCGACCGTGCCGGCCGACCCTGGCCTGTGTCATCGCACCCGCCGTCGCGTGGCGCGCCCGGGCCCGGGATTCGGCAAGCAAAACCGGTCGCGATGCCTGAACGCCCACTCGCCTCGCCGCGACTGTGGCAAGTGGCATCGCGTTTGCTATAAGTCTTCCGATGATGGTATGGGTGTGTTATTGTTCGGCCGGCAGGTGTGAGCAGGGCTGAGAATCACAAAAGGGGACACAGCTATGAAAATCATTGATTTCCGGTTCAGGCCGAATACCGAAGCAGTGCTCAACGGCATCCAGAACAGCAAGATGTTCAAGGGACTGTGCGAGACGATCGACTTCTCCAAGATGAAGGCCCAAACGGTCCCCGAGGTGGTGGCCGAAATCGACCGGCACAACATCGAGTGGGCCGTAATCACCGGCCGGGACTGCGAGACCACCTATGGATCCAAGTCCAACAACGACAGCGTGATCGAATTCGTCAAGGCGTTCCCCAACAAGTTCATCGGCTTCGTGGGGCTGGACCCCCACAAGGGCATGCGCGCCATCCAGGAGCTGAAGGCCTCGGTGGCCGACTTAGGCATGCGCGGGGCGGCCGTTGACCCCTATCTCGCCCAGATCTACGCCAACGACGCCAAGTACTACCCCATCTATTCCAAGTGCTGCGAGTTGGACATCCCGATCATCTTCACCACCGGTCCGGCCACCCTGGTGCCGAACGCCATCATCGACCACGTGGCGCCGCGTTACATCGACTTTGTCGCCCGGGACTTCCCCGAGCTGAAAATCATCATCAGCCACGGCGGCTACCCGTGGGTGAACGAGGCGATCACCGTCGCCCAGCGCAACCGCAACGTCTACATCGACCTGTCCGAATATGAATTCTCGCCCATGGCAGAAGCGTACGTGGAAGCGGCCAACACCATGATCGCCGACAAAATCCTATATGCCAGCGCGCACCCGTTCGTTGATTTCAAGGTGGCGCTGCAAAGCTACGAGCGGCTGCCGTTCAAGCCCGACGTGCGCCAGAAGATCATGTACGACAACGCCGCACGGCTGCTGGGCCTGAAGCCCTCCCCGGCGGCGGCCGAAGCGACGGGAGTCAAGGTGCAGGACCTGGTGAGCGACATCGTGCGCGAAGTGATGATGCGCCTGGAGCGGAAATAACCGGCCGGCAGGGGACCGGTCCGTTTTTCTACAGCATCGTTTCCAAGATCTCGGCGGCGTCCTGGACCATCTTGGGGCAGACGGTTTTGTAGAGGCCGCGCTCCTTGGCCGCCTGCATGCCCTCCTCGGTCCGGATGTCGCAGCCGAGCAGGTCGCGACAGATCAGTGTACGGTTGCGCCGCTCGAACTCGACGCTGAATTCTTTCACCGCCCGGTAAACCGGCTCGCGCAGCCTGGCAGTGGTGGATTCAGCCGTAGCCCGGTGCAACCCCAGGACCATGATGGCCCCGGTGACGGAGCCGCAGGTATCGGCCATGCGCATGCCGGCGGCAAACCCCGAAGCAATCCGCATCGCAGTTTCCCGGTCCAACCCGAATCGCCGGCCGTACACGGCCAGTATCGCTTGCGATCAGGCGCACCCCTGCATGAAAAGATCGACGGCTTCCCTAACATCACTCATGGGCAAGGCTCCCCTCCGGGCTCAGCGCAGAATCCCGTAAACGGCCACGCAGAGCAGCAATCCCAGCGCCACCTGCCGGTAGCGCCGGTCGGTTGACATGCAAAAATACTTCGCGCCCAGCCACGCGGCACCCGCGAAAAAAGGAAACAGCAATGCCGTGCGCAGGACCGTGACGCCATCGATGAGGCCCCTGGCCGCCATCATCACGATCAAAGTGGCCAACGTGACGGCAAAGTAGCCCGTGAAGTTCGCCCGGTTGGTGGCGGCGGTATCGGCACCGGACAAGAAATAGACGATGACCGGCGGGTTGCCCATGCTGGTCGCGGCGATCAGAACCCCGGACAGGCTGCCGACCCCGAGGGTGATCCCCAGCTGTTTGGGGCCGCGGTAGCGCCATCCGGTCATGAGCAACATCACAAACACCAATACCACGACGGCGATGGCCCGGGCCATTGACTGCGCATCCACCGTCAGCAACAGCCAGGTGCCGACGGGCATGAAGAGAGCGGCCATCACCCCCATGGGAATGATGACCCGCCATTCGATCAGCCGGTGCACGGAGGGCAGCAGCTGGGCGGTGACAAGCGCATCGAGCAGGATGACCATCCCCACGGTCTGCAGCGGTCCAAAGAGGATCGCAAACACCGGCGCCATCAACATCCCGGAGCCCACGCCCACGAAGCCGCGCATGAAGCCGGCCAGGAGCGCCACCGCGGCCGCAATCCAAAACCCGGTATTGCCGACGATTTCGAAAAATCCCATCCGGACACACTCTTGAACCCAGGCGGCATCCACGCAGCCTGCGTGCTATCAAAGCTCGTAGCTATAGAGTATTTTATCCTGCACCTCAACCCATTTTCATGCGGCACCCGCGCACCCACGGATTGACACCAGCAGCCGGATGTGATTTTGATCCCCAACTTCAGTGACCTGAGGAGGATCGCCCATGAAAGACACCCCCCTCTATGACGTGCGACGGATATCCGATTTGAAGGAGATGCTGGCCGGCAGTGTCGCCGAATTCGGGGATGCGGCCGCCTTCCTGCGCAAAAAGGACCCTGCCGCCGCTTATGAACCGGTGAGCTTTCGGCAGTTCCAGTCCGACGTGGACGCCTTCGGCACCGCCCTCCTTGCCCTCGGCCAGCAGGGTCAGCGCATCGCCGTGATCGGCGAGAACCAGTATGCCTGGGTGACCACTTATCTCGCGGTGGTCAACGGCGTGGGCATCATCGTTCCGATCGACCGGGAGCTGCCCGAGGAGGAAATCATCCGCTGCCTGCGACGGGCGCAGGTGCGCACGGTCGTCTTCGCGGAGAGCAAGCGCGAGGCCATGCACGCGATTGCCGGCAAGATCGACTTCATCGATCACTGGATCGACATGGGGCTGGCCGCGGACGCGAACGGCTTCAAGGCGTTTGCCGGCCTGCTGGCGCGCGGCCACGACCGGGTGGCGAGCGGGTGCCGGGATTACGTGGAGGCAGCCCTGGACGCTACCGCGGTGAGCATCCTGCTGTTCACTTCGGCCACGACCTCGGAGGCCAAAGTCGTACAGCTGTCGCACCGCAACCTCTGCGAAAACCTGATGGCTGTGATGTCCACGGTCCGCCTGGGACCCGGCGACATTGCCCTGTCCATCCTGCCTATCCACCACACCTACGAGTGCACCTGCGGCTTCCTGTGCGTCGTCTACAGCGGCGCCACCGTTGCGTTCTGCGACGGCCTGCGCCACATCCCGCGCAACCTCAAGGAGTCGGGCTGCACGATGATGATCGTCGTGCCGCTGGTGCTGGAAACCATGTACAAGCGCATCTGGGCCGAAGCCGAGAAGAAAGGGGCGGCCGGCAAGCTGCGCCGGGCGCTCACGGTCAGCAACGGCCTGCGCCGCATCGGCATCGACCTGCGGCGCCGGCTGTTCAAACCCGTGCTGGAGAACCTGAGCCCGGGGTTGCGCCTGTTCATCTGCGGTGCGGCCGCGCTCAACCCTCAAGTCGCCAAAGGCTTCCGCGATTTTGGAATTTCCACGCTCCAAGGCTACGGGCTGACGGAATGCTCCCCGCTCGTTGCCGGCAACCGCGACCGGGCCTGCAAGAACGACGCGGCCGGCCTGCCGCTGCCGGGGATCGACGTGCGGATTCAGCAGCCCGGCAGCGAAGGGGTGGGGGAGATCGTGGTGAAGGGGCCGAGCGTCATGGTGGGCTACTACGAGCAGCCGGAAGAGACCGCCCGGGTCTTCACTGCGGACGGCTACTTTCGCACCGGGGATCTCGGTTACATAGACTCCGACGGCTTCGTGTACATCACCGGCCGGGCCAAGAACGTCATCATCGCCAAAAACGGCCGCAACGTCTACCCCGAAGAGCTCGAGGCCCTGATCAACCGCAACCCTTATGTGCAGGAGTGCATGGTCTACGCCAAACCGGCCCCGAAGGACCAAAACGACGTGATTGTGGCGGCGGAGATCGTGCCCGCCATGGAGTTCATCAATGAGACCCACGGTGCCCCGGCAGCCGAAGAGATCGCAGGCCTGATCCGCAAGGCGGTGCGCGAGGCCAACCGGCAGCTGCCGGCCTACAAGCACATCAGCGACATCCACATCCGCGAAACGGAGTTCATCAAAACCACCACCAAAAAGATCAAACGCCACATGGAAAAACCGGCCTGAGGGATAACGCTTCCGCCGGCGCACAGCCGATGAGCATCAGGCAGATTCCAGCTCCACGGCCCTTTCGGGCCCCCTTGTTGCAGTTCGGGATCGCAGTTCCCGGGCGGAGGCGGGCATCGAGAGGATTCCCGCCTCCGGGATAAACACGCCACACGTCGCCCGTTCAGCGGGCGGTCGTGGCCTCGCCATCATGGTTGTTTGCAGAATCCGCCGACCGGTCCTTGGCGTAGACTTCAGCAGGCGTTTGCTTTGGTGAATTTGCCTGGGCGCTGGCTTTGCCGTGCACGGCCATGTCCACGCTAGCGGCAGTCATCACCGTCGTTATGCCTGCGATCGCCATGATCGTCAGCGTGATCGGCTCGGCCTGTGCCGGCGGTACGACTTGAAATGCCACGAAGGCGACTACGAGCAACGATACAACGATTAGATTTCTTTTCATGGTAAGATCCTCCTGTCTGTCAATTTATTGAAACCCACTACTGCTCACCCTATAGCTCAAACCATGCCAATATATATATTTACTATGTTTACAATATGTTATTGTGTTGTTAGAAAAACCGCACCACCACAAAAACCGTATT
>DATITS010000218.1:0-23894 GCA_035467535.1 Desulfobacterales bacterium | reverse complement strand
CCTACGGGGTGATCGTTTATCAGGAGCAGGTGATGAAGATCGCCGGTTCCCTGGCGAAGTACTCCATGGCCGAGGCAGACGACCTGCGCAAGGCCATGGGCAAGAAGATCTCCGAGATCATGGCCGCCCACCGTGAACGGTTCTGCAAAGTGGCGGTTGAAAACGGCATTCCGGCGGGGACGGCGACCAGCATCTTCGACCTCATGGAAAAATTCGGCGGCTACGGCTTTAACAAGTCCCACAGTGCCGCCTACGCACTGATTGCCTACCAGACCGCCTACCTGAAGGCCCACTTTCCGGTGGAGTTCCTGGCCGCACTGCTCACCAGCGAAATGGGCTCCATCGACAACATCGTCAAGTTTGTGGGCGAATGCCGCGCCCACGCCATCCCGGTGCTGGCTCCGGATGTCAACGCGGGGTTCAAGCAATTCACGGTGGATCGGAAGCGAATCCGCTTCGGTCTGGTGGCGGTCAAAAACGTCGGCGAAAGCGCCATCGATGCCATCATCGATGCCCGCCAGAACGGTCCGTTCGCGTCGCTGTTCGATTTCTGCGAGCGGGTCGACCCGAGGCGGGTGAACAAGCGGGTCGTCGAGAGCCTGATCAAGTGCGGCGCGTTCGACTCGACCGGCGCCCGTCGCTCCCAGCTGATGGCCGCGCTGGAAGTGGCCCTGGACCACGGGCAGCGTGTCCAGCGGGAGAAGTGCGACCCGCAGATGGGGCTCTTCGGCGGGCTCGAATGCCCCGCGCCGGTCAACGCCCCGGCCATGCCCGATGTCGAGGACTGGGACGACCGGCAGAAACTGGCCTTCGAGAAGGAGTCCCTGGGTTTTTACCTGAGCGGCCACCCGCTGACCCGCTACGAGGAGTTGCTCAGCAAGTTCACCACCACCGACGCCATCTCCATCAAGGAGGAGGCGGCCGGCGCGGTCGTGCGCATCGGCGGCCTGGTCCGCGCCAGCAAGACGATCAAGACCAAAAAAGGCGACCTGATGGGGTTTGCGACCATCGAGGATCGGCTGGGCGCGGTGGAAGTGACGGTGTTCTCCCGGCTGTTTGCGGTCGCCAGCGACTTGCTGGTGGAAGACAATGCGCTGCTGATTCAGGGTCAGGTGCAGAAGGACGAGCAGTCGGTCAAGCTCGTTGCCGATACCATCATCCCGCTCACCAAGGCGGAGGAAACCTGGACCGCCAGCGTGCACGTCAACCTGGAGCTCAGCCGGGTCGACCGGTCGCAGTTGCTCCAGTTGCGGGATGTGTTGCAGCGTTACCGCGGGTCCTGCAAGACCTATCTGCACCTGCGCAGCCCCGGGCATACCGAGGCCGTGATCGAGCTGGCGGAAGGCACACATCTGAAGGCCGGCGCCGCACTGCGGCGGGAAGTGGGCGAAGTGTTAGGCGACAATGCGCTTGAAACAAGGTGTGCTCCGATATGAGGGGCCGGGTGAACTCGACGTGGACCCTGAAGGTCAGGAAAGGACCTGCCATTGCCATTGGACAACTGGGTCTTAGCCGTGCAAGACGTGTAAATATTGCGTTATCTATATTTCAATTGCAGAGGAACGGAAGCCACCATTTGAACAAGCGAAAAAGTTAAATATTACGTAACGATTTCCAAAGACTTAATTCGCGGAGACCGCGCAGAAGAACGCTTCACGATTCCGAACGGTTGAATTTATTCCACGCACGTTCAGCGACTTCCAGCCGCTCTCGGCTGCCTTCGACATAACTGCTTGTCAGAGAGAGCAATGTATGGCTCACGCTGGTCAGAGCGGTATAGGAGTCCAGAAGGCTGTTGCTTCCGACATACGCATAAAGGATACGCATCCCTTTTTTAAAGTTTACCTTTATGCTTACATCGGTCAACAATGCCAGTGGCACTTTCAGTTCAGTTAAAAAACCAATGGCTCGCTGGACTTCAGGAGAATGCCGTTTCATGGATACGATCAATGCAAAATCGTTAGGCGATAAATCAAAAAGGGTGTCGACGGCCGACCCGCCCGGCTCGGGTGCCAGTCGCACACCGTCGCGCATGGTTTTCAGGGCCAAGCTTAAATAAAGGGCTATGGGATAGGAGAATCGGCGGCCCAAAAAGACGACGCGCTGCGCGCGAGCGATCGCTCTTGCCGTAGCGTCAAGTTCATTTATGTCCAAAGACGCATAGGTCTGGCGCAGATTCATCAACTCTCGGTGATAAAGGCCTTCCACAAAATCCGCATGGGTATTGAATGAGCGCTTGAAAGACAGCTCCGGGGAAGGAGAAAACGATTTGAGCAGGGCATTTCGTGCGGCCTCCTGCAGCTCGGGAAATCCGCTCAACCCCAACTTCTGTGCGAGTCGAACGATCGAGGAGCGGTGCACGCCGAACCGGGCCGCAAGTTGGGCGGCAGATTCATAGGCCCACAATTCCAGGTGTTCGCCCATGTGCGCGGACAGGCGCAACTCTCCGGCGGTCAACCCCTTCGCCCTTGCAGCAATCCAGTCATGTATCGTTTTTTGCTTGGCCATCCCGGATTTCCGCGTTTTATTAGAAGTCTCTAATCGGATGAACCCACCGGCACCTCGACATCCAAAAGAGGCGCATACTGCTGGGAGCCGAAAATATCGGAGTCTCCCGGACTGCCGCTGGGCCGTATTCGACTGATGGTGAATTTGATGGCATACGCCGGGTCGTAAAAAACGAAGTCGGAAATTCTCGATTCTTGAATACCGTAAAGCGCGGCGACCGATTCCCGGGACAACACCTTGGCCGCCTTGACTTTCTCGTAGGAAGCCTGGTCGCGAAATATGATGTCGAATGTTATCCTGTCAACTCCCGCGTTTTTCGAGCGTATGGTTTTGGCCAGGGAACTGAGTTTAACTGTCTCCAATGGGTGCCTCCTTTTAAATTCCAGCCTCGGTGAGGTGGACCGGAAAAAGTTCCAAGGGGTGTTTTGCAGCAACGGTGTGATTGAGGGTCCAGCGGTAAGCCGGGCTTGCAGGCAAAACCTCATCCAGAAGAAAAGCGACCCCGCCGGCGGTCCCCTTGACCTGCGGCAGACGTGCATAGAACATTTGCCGTGTGCCCGTCATGCAGACCTCTTCCGCCATTTCCTTCGTGGGGGCGATGCCCTGAACCACGATGCACAATTCATGGGAACGCGCATCCTTCAGGGGTTCCATTTCCCCCATGACCCCGTTTTTGCCGTAGATATGATAGTAAAGCTCGTAACCGCTCTCGCCGAACTTTTCCTTCACCTGGTCCTTGGCCCAATGAATGACCTGATCGATATGAGCGATGGTATAGGGGTCCCGGATCCCGACCATGCCGATAAACCGTTCACCCACTTTGCCGGATCCCTCCAGCTTGACTCGAAATTCATCCGCGGGAAAGAAGTGTGGTCCCGTAATGCGGGTGGTTCTGTCGTCGTACTGCTCATAACGGCAGTTGCTCATGTCCAGCCGACCACCGGCCACAAATTCGTCAAACGGGTTGGATCGTTCATACATCGCATGACCGGCCACTGAGGCAACCGTACAGCGCTGATGGGGGTGCATGGCGGTGACCTTGACATCCTCCATGGAAATTTCACCGATAACGGTTTCCTTGCCGGCATAGGGCTCGGCGCAGAAAGAGGCACACTCGAGCACTTTGCCCAGATAGTAGGAGAGCGCCTCGGGAAATCCCGCTCGAATGGCGGGCCCGGCAAAAATGACGCAATCACTGCTGCGGCCTCCGATGATAACCTCGGCGCCCATGTCCAGCAGTTTGATGTAAGGATGGACTCCCGCCATGGCAACGACTCGCTCAGTGGCTTCCAGTTCATCCGACGTAAGATCCGGCCGACCGTCCAGCCCTCTAATTGGCTGCCCGGCCGCCATTTTTTCCATCAGATAATCCTTGGTCACGTCAGAGTAAAAATACCCCAATTTGAACTTTGGGATTTTATGTTTTTCCGCGAGTTCCTTGATGATTTTCACGTAAAGATCGACGCGACTGTTGGTCCCGGTATCTCCGGCCGAACCGATGACCATGGGGATTCCAAGCTGACGAGATGCCCGTAGCATATGATCCAGGTCATGGCGCTGCCAGTCAAGGGGGCTAGTGGACGTATCCGATCCGAGGGGCCCGGGTCCGATATCATCACTGCCCGAATCGGCCAGTATGAAATCCGGTTTCGTATTCACTCCCAGGTAAAAACTCTCGGTTTTAATGGGCGCGAATCCCAAATGTCCGTTTGGGCACAAAAAGCGTAAATTCTTCATGGGTCTCCTTCTCTTTCCTCATGTTCGGGTTAACAGGATCGACGGTTTTTCTTAAAAAAGCTATCTGCTTCTTGAATGAAGGCCTGAAAGGGTTGAAGGAACTCCAGGCGACTCTGAAACATCCATTCCGGGTGGAATTGAAATCCAAGAGCGAAACTTCTCTCCGCTTCGATGGCTTCGACAAGATGGTCCTCGGACCGGGCCGATACAATGAATCCGGCCGGAGGCTCTGCCACCGCCTGGCGGTGAAAGCTGTTCACATGCGCCTTTTCGCCTAGCCAACCCCTAAGCCGCGTATCGGGTAATAGGGTGATCGCATGGCTGGGTGAGGTCGGTGGTTCTTTCTGATAATGGGTCAAGCCGTGCGGGTGATCCTTCGCAATATTCAAGATCAGTCGCCCCCCTAAGGCTTCCACGAGCGTCTGGTGGCCACGGCAGATGCCCATCATGGGCATGCCGCAACGCCAAGCTTCTCGAACCAACTCCACCTCGTAGTCATAGCGGCCCGGATCCGTCTCGCGCAAAGCAGGCCTTGGGTTGTCGCCAAAGCTTCCTGCAGGCAAATCGGTGCCTCCGCTCAGAAGCAACCCATCCACGGCGGAAATCACGTCCATGGGGGGCGGAACATAATCCGTGGCGGTTCCAAGCATTACCGGCACCCCCCCCGCTGCCAGGATGGCCTTGGTGTACTGCGCGGATAGGCGATGGAATCGCTGGATATTCCCCGAAGGAGCCGGCTGCAGGGCTAAATGGCATGTGATGCCGATAACCGGTTTGGTTGAGTTCATATTATGCGTCTTTCATCATGGTGGGCCCGTAACGGAAGCAGGCGACCCGATGGCCGGCGCTCACCTGGGTCCAGCCGGGAGCGGCTTGCTCGCAGGGCCGGCCGATTTTTTCCGGACAGCGGGTGTGAAAAAAGCAGCCTTGCGGCGGCTCCAGCGGGCTGGGGACCGTCCCCCTCAGAACAACCCGCTCTTTCACCCCGGTCCGCTCTATCTTGGGGATGGCCGCCAGCAGCGCCCGGGTGTAAGGGTGCATGGGTGCCTTGTACAATTCCTCGGTCTCGGCGACTTCGGCGAGGCGTCCCAGATACATCACGGCCACGCGATCCGAGATGTGATAAACCACTCTCAGATCATGGGCGATGAAAAGATAGGTGAGGCGGAATTCCTTCTTCAGCTCCTCCAGGAGCCTAATAATCTGGGCCTGAACGCTGACATCGAGGGCGCTGACGGGCTCATCGGCCACGATCAGCTTGGGTTGGACCGCCAGGGCCCTTATAATGCTGATCCGCTGACGCTGCCCGCCGGAAAGCTGGTGGGGGTAGGCGTCGATGAACCTGGCCGGGAGCGATACCCTTCGGAGGAGCTGGCAGATCTCTTCCTCCTGTTGCTTCAGGTCCTTTATCCCTCGCACCTTCAAGGCCGCCCCGACGATCTGTCGAATGGTTTTTCGCGGGTTGAGGCTGGAGTATGGATTTTGGAAAATGACTTGCATCTCCCGCCGGATGTTCCGCAGCCGACGGCCCTCGGCCGTGCTGATGTCCTCTCCCTGGAATAAAACCTTTCCGGATGTCGGTTTCAGCAGCCGGATCCCCAATCTTCCCAGGGTGGATTTCCCGCTGCCCGATTCGCCCACCAGCCCCAGCGTTTCGTTCTCGTTGAGCTCCAGCGTCACGTCGTTGACGGCGTGAACCAGGCGATCCCTGCGGCCGGCCAAGACCCGGCCCAGAAGCGAGCTGGGCAGAGGGAAGTGCTTGGTGACATTTTCGAAGGATAGCAGCGGCATCATCGCCCCCCGGAAAAGAGATGACAGCAAACCTCCCGGCCGGAATCCATGACCGTTTTTTCCGGTACCTGCTCCCGGCAGCGATCCATGGCCCGGGCGCACCGGTCCGTGAACGCGCAGCCCGGCGGAAGGTGCGCCAGGTCCACCTCCCCAGGAATGGGCTCCAGGGGCTTGCTCTTGCCCCAGCGCATCAGGGGTAAGGCGTTGATCAGCCCAACCGTGTAGGGATGTCTCGGCTCACCGGTCACCTGCGCCACGCTTCCCAGCTCCACCACTTTTCCGGCATACATCACGGCGATGCGATCGCAGAACTCCGCCGCCAGCGAAAGATCGTGCGTCACCAGGATCACGGCGGTCCCTCGCTCTTGGTTGATGCGATCCAGCAGATTCATGATCTGGGCCTGCACCGTGACGTCCAGGGCGGTGGTGGGCTCGTCGGCCAGAAGGACTTGCGGGCTGCAGGACAACGCGATGGCGATGACGGCCCGTTGCTGCATGCCGCCCGAGAACTCGTGGGGGTAGGCTTCATAACGCTCGGCCGGCGACGGGATGCCGACCTCGGACATGAGCTCATAAACGCGTTGGCGCTCGGCCGCCCCCTGACTGCGCTTCCATAAAAATCGGGAAGAAGCGGTGGCGAACAGGTTGTGCACCTTAAGACTTTCCTGGATCTGCTCGCCGACCTTGTAAACCGGGTTCAGGGTGGTCATGGGGTCCTGGAAAATCATGGCCAGCTCCTTGCCCCGGAGTGCCCGCATTTCATCGGGCGGGAGCGTGAGGAGGTCACGGCCCAAATACCGGAGGTCCCCGGAGGTGACACGCCCGGGATGCGGCGTGAGCCGCAGCAGCGTGAGCAGGGTCATCGATTTGCCGCTCCCGGATTCCCCGACCAGACCCAGTTTTTCACCCTTGTGCAGTGTAAGGCTCACCCGGTTGACGGCCCGGATCACCCCCCGCTTGGTGGGGAATTCAACGCCCAGGTTTTCAATGACCAGCACCGGCTCGTTCATGTCTGCACCTTGAGCCTGGGATCCAGCACCTCCCGGAGCCCCTCTCCGAGAAGGTTGATGGCCAGCACCAGGACCATCAGAATAAGCCCGGGAAGGGTGCTCACCCACCAGGCCGTGAAGAGAAGTCCCCGGCCCTCGCTGATCATCGAGCCCCAGGCGGGGATGTTGGGAGGAATCCCAACGCCCAGAAAAGAGAGCGAGGCCTCCAGCACGATCATGAAACCCACCCGCAGGGTTGCCAGGACGATGATGGAGGGCACGATGTTGGGCAGAATCTCGCTCAGCATGATCTGCCACCCCGGCTGCCCGAGGGACCTGGCGGCGTCCACATATTCGCGGGTCTCCTGCGAAAGGGTGTCGCCGCGCGCCAGCCGGAAGAATTCAACCCAGCCCCGCAGCGCCAGCGCCCAGATCAGGTTGAAGAAGCCCGGTCCGAGGAAGGCCATCATCGCAATGGCCGAAATGAGATAAGGGAACGCCATGAGGATCTCGCTCATCCGGGAGAATATCGCGTCCAGCCGCCCCCTGTAATAGCCCGCCATCAGCCCCAGGCTCACACCGAAAACGACACAAAGCGCCACGGAGAGAAACCCGATCAGAATGCTCACCCGCGCGCCGTAGATGCAGCGGGAAAGGATGTCCCGGCCAAGGCCGTCCGTGCCCAGCCAGTGTTCCGCGCCCGGCTCCTGCAGACGATCGACGAGGGCCGTTTCACTGGGCGGATAGGGGGCGATCACGGGGCCGATAATGGCGATCAGGACGTAGACGCCTACCACCAGCGCTGCCAGCACGGCGGACGGGTTGTGGCGCAGCTCCTGCCATACGCCCAACAAGCTCCGCGCTGTCAGGTAGGCATGAAGCGTCAAGGCTTCCGTGACATGGGCCATCGGTTCATCCTAAAGCTCGATTTTCGGGTTCAAAAACGTGTAAATCAAATCCACCGCCAGGTTGGCGGCCACATAAATGAGGGCGTACAGCATGACGGCGCATTGAACCACCACATAGTCCCTCGCAAAAATCGAACTCACCACCAGCCGTCCAAGCCCGGGCCATGCGAAAATTGTCTCCACGATCATGTTGCCGCCGAGAAGCATGCCCACCTCCAGGCCGGCGACCGTCACGACCGGGATCAGGGCGTTTCGCAAGGCATGCCGAACCACCACCATCGGTTCGGAGACCCCCTTGGCCCTGGCGGCGACCACATACTCCATGCGCATGGTTTCCAGCATTGAGGAGCGGATGACCCTCGCCATGAGTGCGGCGAAGGCCACCCCAAGGGTCGTGGCGGGGAGGAAGAGATGGAGCAGTACGTTTTTGAGGGCCTCCCAGTTTCCGGAAAGAACAGCATCGATGGTCATGAACCCTGTGACTCGGGTCAGCTCCAGCGTGGCATCGATCTGACCCGATGTAGGGAACCACTCCAGTTGCACGCTGAAAATTAAAATGAGAATCAATCCGAACCAGAAATTGGGCATGCTGATGCCCAGGAGTGCCCCACTCATGGTGACGCTGTCGATCCATGAACCCGGTCTGAGGGAGGTGAACACCCCCACCGGCAGGGCGATGAGGATCGCCACGAGGAAAATGGCAAGCGTCAGCTCGATGGTGGGAGGCAACGTCTCCGCCAGCAGAGACGCCACCGGTTTGCGTTTGTCCAGGGAGTTTCCAAAATCGCCTTTGAAGACGCCGCTGACGAAGAGCCACAGCTGCTGATACAAAGGCTTGTCAAGATGCAGTTCACTCCGCAATGACTCCATTTCCATCATGCTCGCGGCACTGTCCCCGAGCATGATCTCAACCGGGTCTCCCGGCAACAGGCGCATAAAAAAGAAGACAATGATCAGCACTCCCAATACCACCGGGATAGATGCCAAAATTCTTTCAATGATGCGCACAAGCCTCATGGAAGGAAGTCTCCTTACTTGACGTCGTACCCGGCCTCTTTGAGCAACGACTTGGCCTTTTCAGGATTAAACGGATAGGGTCTGAGGTTCGGGTCGTATCCGAATCCGCTGGGGAGAAAGCAGGTCGGCAGTCGCGTGGCGTACCCAAGGTAGATATTCTTCAAGATCTTGTCCCAGTTCACGGCCATGTTGAACGCCTGGCGGACCCGCACGTCGTTAAAGGGGGGTTTCTTATTGTTCAGCTCGATCTGGTTGGACCGGGTCCCTTCGACGGTCTTCAACTGGACGCGCTTGCTCTTCTTGAGTTTTTCCACGAGATCCGCCGGGATGGCCTGGATAATGCTCACTTCCCCTGCGAGCAGAGCGGCGACACGGGTAGAGGGTTCGGGCATGGTCCTGAAAACGGCCTTCTTGACCTTAGCGGGGCCGACGGGCGGCAGCTTGGGTGAGCCGCCGTAGTATCCTTCAAAGCGTTCCATCACCACTTCCGAGTCAAGCTTGCCTTTCACGAATTTGAAAGGTCCCGCGCCGATCGGTTTTTCGGCGAAAGCCTTGTCGCCCACTTCCTTGATGTACTTCTGGGGCACAATCTGAAAGTGCACCAGCGCCTGCAGAAAGGGCGGGAAGGGGTTGGCCAGTTCGAATTTGACCTTCCGGTCACTTATTTTTTCAACCTTCTGCAGCGGCCCCAGAAGCCCCTTTCGCGGGCTGGACTGCCCCCCCACCGCTCCTGCCGTCAGGACGCGCTCAAACGTAAAAACCACATCATCGGCCGTCAGTTGCTCGCCGTTATGAAACTTCACATCGGGGCGCAGGGTGAAAACATAGGTCGTCGGGTTTACCTCCTCCCAGCCTTCTGCGATTTCCGGCACGACATCCGCTCCGTTCGTGCGGGTCACGAGTCCATCGAACATGTTGCGGATGACGGTTTCGGTGTCCCGGTCACGGTGCATGGCCGGGTCAAGGGTGACAAACGTGTTGACATTCATGCCCACAACAATGGTGTCGCTCTTTTTCAGTTTCACGTCGTGGAGATTGATGCGGTTATCCATGGCAGGGCTCCAGTTCTCCACGTCTGCGGAAGCCGCTTCGATATTTTGAAGGCAATACCCGAAAACCCATGGGGCATCAGTGAACACCGTGGTTTGAACTTTGAAGTAAGCCTCTTTCCGGGCTGCGTTATCGGCCGAGTTCGAGGCCATTTTCAGCCACTCATCCACTTTCGGGTTCGCATAGAATGAGAAGTTGCCGCGGCCACCCGTTGTGAGTTTGGGCTCGCCCAGATCAAAAGGGTCAAAATAGGCGCTGCCCCAATCAGTCAGATAGGCGTTTCTTTCCCCCGATTTGATTTGATCCTGCAATACGATTTTTTCCCAAATTCTCGCCTCTACCTGAATACCCACCTTTTTCAGCTGCTCTGCGATGGCCTGGGCCTCCAATTGTCGATAGGGCGGCGCGTCCAGAGTGAAAGCCAGTCGTTTGGATTGGGCTTCCGCTCCTTGCCAGCCGATGGTCAGCAGCACCAGGGTAGCGAAGAAAACGACCTTGGACATCATCATTGAACGTCTCATGGTTCTTTCCCCCTCCTCTCGCCTTTGGTCATTGAGCATTAAGTTGCGAAAAATATTTTTTGCGCACATTGTTGCGGATTCTAATACACAACCCGATGCCCATGTCAATAAAAAAGTGAGGATTCCCTGCAGCCAGTTGCAGGGAATGCTCCTGTTAGAGTGCGTGACTGTCAACGCCGTGCCGGTTTCTCCCACATGCTGAACTCCCAGCAGGAGGGGCCTTGACAAACAGACGTGGTGTTATATAAAGTGACGCACAGTTCATAATTAATAATCTAATGATTTTTATGGGGGATAGCTGATGGAAGATCGAAAACCCTCTCGACGGGAGCGTGAAAAGCTGCGGCAGCGGCAAGAGGTTCTCGATGTCGCTTTGCATCTTTTTTCAGAGAAAGGATACCATAGCGTTTCCATGCACGCGATAGCCAAAGAAGCAGAGTTCGCCATCGGAACGCTTTATAAGTTCTTCCGAAACAAGGAGGATCTCTACAAGGCGCTCATCATGCAACTAAGCGACCGGTTTCACAGGGCGCTCACGGAGGTGATCGAGAGCGACGCGCAGGAAATCGAAAAACTGCATGAGTACCTTCGCGTGAAGACGGAGCTCTTTCGCAACAATGTCGCAGCGATTCGGCTTTATTTCACGGAAACCCGTGGAGCAAGCTTCAATGCAATGGCTGGCGCCGAACGAGAAATCCGCGAGCGTCACGGGAACATTTTGCTATCACTCGCCTCAATCTTCGAACAAGGCATGAAGCGGAAACGCTTTCGAAGGGTCGCCGCCCCTTTATATCTGGCCATCGCCCTCGACAGCATGGCCACCGCATTTCTGTTTCACTGGCTCGAAGACCCGCAAGGACAAACGTGTCCGGAGGGGCCGGACACCATTTTGAACGTCCTGCTCAAAGGATTGGCCAACCCCTGAGATTTCCCTGAATACCACTATCCTCCATCCTTCACAGACATCTCTATGAGGAGAATATTTCGATGCGGAAAAATGATATCGGTTATGGGCTCTTCCGATACATTGCGCTGAGTGCGGTTGTGTTCACCTTGCTATGGCTGATTGGCTGTGACCGCAAAATTGAAGCGCAGCAAGCGCCGAAGGTCCCGGAAGTGGCCATCGTCACCATTCAACCCCAGCGGATTGAACTCACGACCGAACTGCCTGGCCGTACCTCCGCCTACCGCATAGCCGAAATTCGCCCGCAGGTTAATGGAATCATACAGAAACGGATTTTCCAGGAGGGCTCTGATGTCAAAGCCGGTCAACTGCTTTACCAAATCGATCCCGCGCCGTTTCAGGTAGCGTATGATTCTGCCAAAGCCTCCCTCGGCAAATCGCAGGCCAATCTGCCGTCTATTAAACTCAGGGTGGAGCGATACAAGGAAGTGCTGGCGGACAAAGCCGTTAGTCAACAGGACTATGACGATGCTGCGGCGGCTATGGAACAGGCCCATGCCGATATTGAATATTGGAAGGCGGCGGTTGAAGCAGCGCGCATCAATTTGGGCTACACGCGGGTTACCGCACCCATTTCCGGGCGGGTTGGCAGGTCCAGTGTGACAGACGGTGCGTTGGTGACGGCGTACCAGCCCGTGTCCCTTGCAACCATTCAACAGATAGACCCTATCTACGTGGATGTGACCCAGTCGTCTGCCGAGCTACTCCGCTTGAAACGAAATTTTGAAACCGGCCAACTCAGCACCAGTGAAGGCAATGGGCGCAAAGTGCGCCTGGTCCTGGAGGACGGAACGCCGTACCCCATGGAAGGAAAGCTGCAATTCCGCGAGGTGACGGTGGACCCGACGACCGGATCCTACACTCTGCGTATCGTGGTCCCGAATCCTGAAAATCTGCTTCTCCCCGGGATGTTCGTGCGGGCAGTCGTTCCGGAGGGCGTAGCTGAGCAAGCCATTTTGGCCCCCCAGCAAGGGGTGAGCCGCACGCCAAAGGGGAACCCTGTTGCCCTGGTCGTGGATGCGTCCGGCACGGTTCAGCAGCGGATGTTGACACTCAATCGTGCCATTGGCGACAAGTGGCTAATTTCTTCCGGCCTCTCTGCCGGAGACCGCGTGGTCGTCGAGGGCATGCTGAACGTTCGGCCCGGAGCAGTTGTGAAGGCTACTCCCTTGAATGGCTCAAAGGCTGCCAGGGAGACCACGAATGCGAATCGCCCACCTGGTAAATAGAACTGAGGGAGAGCTGCGATGTTATCGAACTTCTTTCTGGACCGTCCGGTCTTTGCGTGGGTCATCGCCATCATCATGATGTTGGCCGGCGGGCTGGCCATTTACAATTTACCGATCTCCCAGTATCCGCCCATCGCCCCGCCCTCTATCGCCATTGACGCCTTTTACCCCGGCGCCTCGGCTGAAACCGTTGAAAATAGCGTGATTCAAATTATCGAGCAGAAGATGACCGGATTTGACAAGCTCTTGTACATGTCTGCCAACAGTGATGCATCCGGGGCCGGAAGGATCGAGCTCACGTTCGCGCCCGGAACGGATCCGGACCTCGCCTGGGCCCAGGTGCAGAATAAGCTCCAGCTCGCCTACGCGAGCCTGCCCGCGGTGGTCCAGAACCAGGGCGTCAAGGTCAGCAAGTCGACCCGCAACTGGCTCATTATCGTGGGGTTAACCTCGGTAGACGGCAGCATGGACGACTATGATCTCGGCGACTACGCCCAGTCCAGCATCCAGCAGGTGTTGGCGCGGGTGCCAGGGGTGGGTGAGGTGGAAGTCTTCTCTACTCAATATGCCATGCGGGTCTGGCTGAATCCAGACAAACTGGCCGATTACCGTCTAACGGCGGAAGATGTCATCCGCAGGTTACGGGCATACAACGTGGAAATTTCCGCCGGGCAGTTCGGTGGAGCGCCGGCGGTAGATGGCCAACGGATGAACGCCTCTATCATCGTCCAAAACCTTCTCAAAACGCCAGAGGAGTTCGCCGCAATCCCACTGCGTACCAATCCTGACGGTTCCATCGTACGCGTGCGCGACGTGGGACGCACCGAGTTGGGCACCGAACGCTACGGGAGCCAAACGCTTTTTAACGGCCAACCTGCTGCGGCTCTTGCCGTCCGGCAGGCTCCCGGCGCCAATGCACTGGCTACCGCTGATGCCATCAAGGCGAAAATGGAGGATCTCTCCAAGTACTTTCCCCCCGGCATGAAAGTCATCTATCCCAACGACACAACGCCGTTTGTGAAGGAAGCCATTAAGGAAGTAGTCAAGACGCTGTTCGAGGCGATCCTGCTGGTTTTTTTGGTGATGTATCTTTTCATGGGGAACCTACGGGCGACTCTGATACCTACCTTGGCAGTGCCGGTGGTGATCCTGGGGACCTTCGCCGTATTAGGATTATGCGGATTCTCCATCAATATGCTGACAATGTTCGCGATGGTGTTGGCCATCGGCCTCCTGGTGGACGATGCCATCGTGGTGGTGGAAAACGTGGAACGAGTAATGTCCGAGGAGGGGCTCCCCCCGAAGGAGGCCACCCGCAAGTCCATGAGGGAAATCACCAGCGCATTGATCGGAATCGGCCTGGTGCTCTCGGCGGTGTTTGGCCCGATGGCATTCTTCGGCGGCTCCACTGGCGTCATCTACCGACAGTTTTCCGTGACCGTCATCGCCGCCATGCTGCTCTCGGTCGTGGTGGCGTTGATTTTAACCCCGGTTCTATGCGCTTCGCTCCTCAAGCAGGTGCCGAAGGGGCGCGAGACCGCAGAGACAGGCTTCTTTTTCTTCCGCCCTTTTTTCCGGTGGTTCGACAGAATGTTTCAACGGGCCAGGGACAGGTACGTGGCCATGGCGGGCCGCATCATTTCGAGGAAGCTTCGCTACCTGTTTATTTACTTTCTGCTGGTGGCCGTCTTGGGCTTTCTCTTCCAGCGAATGCCCACCGCCTATCTTCCAAATGAGGATCAGGGGATTATGTTCGTCCAGGTGACGCTGCCTGCGGGTTCGACCCTGGAGCAGACCGAGCTAGTCATGGATCAAGTCCGAAGTCATTTTCTGGAAGGCGAAAAGGAAGCGGTGGCAACCTGTTTCACGCTGGCCGGCAGGAGTTTTTCCGGAACCGGGCAAAACGTGGGGCTCTCGTTTGTAAAGCTCAAGGACTGGGGCCTGCGCAGCAGGCAGGATCTGAAAATAGACAGTTTGCTGAAGCGCGCCATGGAAAAGTTCTCGAAGATTCGCAATGCACGCGTGTTCGCCTTCCCGCCTCCGGCCGTCATGGAGCTCGGGCAGTCGGGCGGCTTCGACTTCCAGCTACAGGACCGGGGAGGAGTGGGGCACGAGGCTTTGATGGCGGCCCGCGACCAGTTGCTCGGCATGGCGGCCCAGGACTCGAGACTGACCCGGGTGCGCCACAACGGTCTGGAAGATGTGCCCCAATACCGCATCGATGTGGATTGGGAAAAAGCCGGTGCCCTGGGGGTCCCCATCGACTCCATCCACACAACCATCTCGGCGGGGTTCGGCGGTGCCTACGTGAACGATTTCATCCAGGGCGGACGGGTCAAGCGGGTTTACGTTCAGGCAGACGCTCCATACCGGATGCTTCCCAAAGACCTGGAACGGCTCTACGTTCGAAATGGTTCCGGGACGATGACCCCTTTCGCCTCCTTCGCAACCGGACATTGGTTCCAGGGATCACCGCGGCTGGAGCGCTTCAATAGTTTTCCGTCCTTAAATATCTGGGGCAGCCCGCCGCCGGGGAAGAGCTCAGGGGAGGCGATGCAGGCGATGGAGGAGATCGCCGCGCAGCTGCCCAGGGGGCTCGGTTTTGACTGGACCGGGCTCTCCTACCAGGAGCGGATGGCAAAATCCCAGGCACCCCTGCTCTACGCCTTTTCCATCATCGTGATTTTCCTTTGTTTGGCCGCTCTTTATGAGAGCTGGACGGTTCCTATTTCGATTATACTGACATTGCCGCTGGGAGTCATCGGGGGAGTTGTGGCCTCTTCGCTTCGGGGATTTCCCAACGATGTCTACTTTCAAATCGGACTCCTCACGGTTTTAGGCCTGACAACCAAAAACGCCATTCTGATCGTTCAATTCGCCATGGCTAGGGTAAAGGAGGGGGCGGGGTTGATTGAAGCAACGCTGGAAGGGGCCAGGTTGAGGGTTCGCCCGATCGTCATGACCTCATTGGCTTTCGGCTTCGGCGTCCTTCCTCTGGCAATAGCCAACGGGGCCGGCGCGGGAGCGCAAACCGCCATCGGAACCGGCGTCCTGGGCGGGATGGTTGCCGCGACTTTCCTGGCAACTCCCTTTATTCCCCTTTTCTATGTAGTGGTGGTCCAGTTGTTCGGGAGGAGAAAATCCACTCAATCGGGAAAACCAAGCTTGAACGTCGAGAGCCCTTCGGAGGCGCACTGATATGGATGGGAAGAGCCCTTTACTTCTGATGTTCGCCGCGTTTTTGTTCGCCGGGTGTACGATGATACCGGAATACACGCGTCCGGCGGCACCGGTTCCCGCCGACTGGCCGAGTGGCCTGGCATACAAAGAGACCCCATCCACGCAGGGGGCTGCGCTTGCTGCTGACCTGCAATGGCGGGAATTCTTCCCCGATGAACGCCTTCAAACAGTCATCGAGGCGGCCCTGAACCACAACCGTGACTTAAGGCTGGCTGCTTTGAATGTGGAAAGGGCGCGCGCGATTTACGGCATCCAGCGGGCAGAGCTTTTCCCCGCGCTCAATGCGACCGGCAGTGGGAGCAAGGAGCGTGTGGCCGGCGTGTTTACGAACAACGGAGACCCGATGACCGTGACACGATATGGTGCCGCGCTGAGTGTCATCTCCTGGGAGGTTGATTTTTTCGGCCGTCTTCGGAGTCTATCAGAGAGGGCGTTGGAAGAGTTCTTGGCTACGGAGCAGGCCCGCCGAAGCACCCAGATCCTCCTGGTGTCGGAGGTTGCCGCTGCCTATCTGACCCTTGCCGCAGATCGAGAAAATCTCAAGCTGGCGGAGACGACCCTTGAAACGCAGAAAGCCGCCTACGATTTGATCAACCGCCGTTATGAAGTGGGCCTCGCCTCTGAATTGGACTTAAAGCGCGCACAAACGCCGGTGGATACCGCCCGGGGAGACATGGCCCGCTTCACACAACGAGTGGCGCGAGATGAGAACGCCCTGAACCTTCTGGTCGGCTACACATCCCCGGAGGGTATCGAACGCTTGCCGCCCGACCTATCCGCCGTTGCGCCGTTCAAAGCGGTTGCTGCCGGCACCTCCTCCGATGTTCTCCTAAAGCGGCCTGACGTCATGGCGGCGGAGAATCTTCTCAAGGCCGCCAACGCCAATATCGGTGCGGCCAGGGCGGCGCTCTTTCCCCGAATTGCACTGACCACATCTGTCGGAACCGTGAGCAGTGAGCTGTCCGGTCTGTTCAAATCCGGTTCGGGAACCTGGAGTTTCGCGCCGCAGGCCCTTATGCCCATTTTTGATGCCCGGCTGTGGTCGGCCTTGGATGCAACCAAAACAGAAAAAGAAATCGCCTTGGCCCAATACGAGAAGGCGATTCAAACCGCCTTCAGAGAAGTGGCCGATGCGCTTGCCGTGCAAGGCACGGTCGATAGGCAGATTGCTGCCCAGCAATCCCTGGTAGCGGCTTCTGCACAAACCTTCAACCTCTCCAACGCACGGTACGTTAAAGGAATCGACAACTACCTGGGCGTCCTGGATGCGCAACGCTCTCTCTACGCGGCCCAGCAAGGGCTTGTCGCACTCCGTCTGACAAAGATTTCCAATCAGACGCGGCTATACGCGGTATTGGGCGGCGGCGGTGAATAGGTGCTAGATGGAGGAAGGGGTATGACAATCCCAAAAAAATTACTGGTCCTGGTTGATGGTTCCGAACGAACCACACAAACGGTTAACTATGTGAAGAATTTTATGCCCGTTGATGAGAATACGCGGATTGTGCTGTTTCATGTCTTCAGTGGCATGCCGGAAGAATATCGGGAATTGGAGCAGGAACCAACTTGCGTAAACGCATTGCATCAATTGAAAAATCGTAAAATGGAAGAGAAAAGAAAAATTCGGGCGTACCTGGAACAGGCGAAAGAAAATTTGATCGCGGGTGGATTTTCGGAACGCTCAGTTGAAGTCAAGTTCCATTCCTTGGAAAACGGGGTCGCCCGTGACATAATAAATGAAGCGCGGAACGGCTACAGTGCAGTCGTCCTGAGAAGGCGTGGGATGGGTGCGCTGAAGAATATCATACTTGGCAGCGTTGCTGTCAAGCTGATGCAATCATTGACCTTTATCCCAATCATAATCGTGGGGCAGGCTCCTCCCGTCAAGAAAATAGTATTGGCCGTGGATGCTTCACCCGCTTCGATGAAAGCGATTGAATTTGTCGCCTCATTGTTAGGCGGACTTGAGTATGAGGTCTGTGTATTTCATGCGATTCCAGGCCTGGGGGCTATAAATTTCGATCTTTCTGAAATTAATAAACGGGAGCCTCCGGAAGTTGACATGTCTGATGCCTGCCTCGAAGCTTTCAAATTAAAAGTGGCGCGACTGTTTCGGGATGTAAAAGAAAGGCTGGTGGCCTCCGGGTTTGAATCCGAAAGAATATCTGAAAAAATAATTTCCGGTGTGCACAGCCGATCCGAAGCCATTGTCAAGGAAGCAGAAGACGGGGGGTACGGCACAATTGTTGTCGGGCGAAGGGGGCTTTCAAAAGTTGAGGCTTTTTTTATGGGCAGGGTCGGCCATGAGGTGGTTCATGGAGGGAAAAATTTTACAGTCTGGGTTGTCTGATGAAATCTAAAGGTGATTATTGCCGGTGTCTTCATCGTGAAAAGAGGCACGGCCAAGCTGAAACATTCTTGATAAAGTCCTGGCAGATGGGATGAGCGGGCGGAGGGGGTGAAAAATGCCGTCTGCGGGGGGCCCCGAAAATGCCGGCCGACATGCCGGCGGCAGGTCAGGCTTATGGGCCGGTCCACCCGCCCGCCGTCTGCTCATACGCCTGCCGGGCTTCGGCCAGGAGTGCTGCAGAGCGGCCTTCATAGCGGGGCGAGAAGTGGAAGAGGGTGAAGTGTTTGGCGTGCGCCAGGGCGGCTATCTCCCCGGCCTGGCGGGCGGTGAGGTGGTTCTTGGCGGCGGCCAGATCGTGCTCGCTGTGGAGAAAGGCCGCTTCGATGAACAGACTGTCTGCCCCGCGGGCAAACTCTACGACGGCCGCACGGTTGAGCGGGGTGTCGCCGACATCGGTGACGTAGACGATCTTCTGGCCGGGCGTGATGCGGGCGATCCGCTCCCGCAGCTCCCCGAGGGGAAAGCCCTGCGCGGGCGAGCCGGCCGCCGCATCCGTCTCCACAATCGCATCCGGGTCGGCCGCGTTGGTGAGTGCGCTTTTGAACCGCGTCAGCCAGGGCCCGGGCCTGAGACCTAAGGCGTCCATGCCCGTTTTCAGGATGTTCACGTGAAAGCGTTCGGTGAGCGCGAATGCCAGACAGGGGATGCTGTGCTGCAGCAGCACCGCCGACACATCGAAGGCGGGCTCGGTGTGCAGAAGACCCTCAAAAGGCCGCGATACGGTTTCCGCCTCCGGCGCAAACTGCTGCCGGCACAGGTAGGAGCGGCTGAGAAGGCGCTTCGGGTGCACTTCGGTCAGATGCAGGCAGAACCGGTTTGTGAAGCGCTGCACGAGATCCCAGGAGTAGCCCGCCAGTTTGCCCTCCACATTCCGGATGAAGCCGGCCGGGCCGAAAAGAAAAAGGTCTTTTTCGCGGCCGAGAAGGCATCGCAGCAGCCGGTCGAAGCCGATGAAATGATCCATGTGGGTGTGGGTGACGAAGGCGTGGGAGATCTTGAGCAGGTCCCGCGGCGACAACCGGGAGTTGTCGCCGAGGTCGAAGAGCAGCGCGCGCCGGGCGAACGGAAAAGGAATGAAGAGTCCAGGGTCCTCGAACGGCCCGTTCACCAGTTGCGGCAGGAACTGGGAAGGCATCACACCGGCAGGTGCTTCCTCACCTGCTGGTTCACAGTGACGTAGATCTCCTCGTCCGAACCGAAGATGTCGACCGTGTCCTTGTGGTTGAGGACACTTTCGATGATGAAGGCCGTCACGTACAGGCTGACGACGTTGTAGTCGGGGACGATGTTACGGACCGGCGCGACCTGGTAGTCGATGTCGAAGTCGCTTGCCCGGCTGAGTTTCTCGAGGCAGCCCTTGATCTGTTCTTCGAGCGAGTTTTTGCTCGTCGTCTCGACCAGGTTGTTCTCGATCAGTTTCATGGCAATGGAACTGGACAGCGGCTCGAGGCAGTCCCGAATACTGCTGATGGCCAGGCGGCGCTTGTGTTCCTTGGTGGACTCGATCTTGGAGAGGATCGACGATTCCCGCGTGCTCGGTCGAAAAACCTTACCCATATGACGCTCTTCCTTTGCTGGACATGCCCGAAAGCAAATTTTGTCTTATCAATCCACACGATATTAACGGCAAACCGGATGGATTTCAAGGAAAAAAAGGAAATAGTGAATTAAAAAATGCCGGTAACCGGCAGCCGGCCCCGTTGCGGGAACCGGGACTGGGGGGGCATCGGCTAAGCCGACGCCACATTTTCGACCACCAGTTGCACGGTCCGGTTGCCGTTCCACCGGTTCCAGCGCAACTTGAAGGCCATGCGCGCGAAGCGGGTCTGCGTGGCCGAGCCGGGATCGGCATTAAACTGGATGGCCCGCAGGAACACCCCGGCACCCCTGCCGGGCTGGTGCAGCGTCATCCGGCGGTGGTTGTTTCCGACCCAGGCGGATGAGGCGACCGTGACGTCCTGCGCCATGAACAGCGGCTCGGGGTTCCCGGACCCGTAGGGCATCATGGACTCCAACTGGTCCACCAGGTTCTCCGAGATTTCCTCGAAGTTCAGGACGGCATCGATTGCGATGGTTGGAATGAAAACGTCCGGCCCGCTCACGCTGCGGACGGCTTCCTCGAATGCCATCTGAAAGGCAGGGAGGCTGTCGGTCTTAACCCGGAGGCCGGCGGCCTGGACGTGCCCGCCCAGGTCTTCCAAGTGCGCAGCACAGGCCGCGAGGCAGGCGTACAGATCGATGCCGGGTATCCCCCGGGCGGAACCGCGCCCCTCATCCCCCTTCAGGGCGATCAGGACGACCGGCCGATAGTAGCGTTCCACCATCCGGGAGGCGACCACCCCTACCACGCCTTCGTGCCAGCCCGATTGGGCGAGGACCAGGGTCCGCCGATCGAGCATGTCCGGCCGGCGCCGGACGATCGCGTCGATGTCCGCCACAATCCCCTTTTCAAGCTCCTGCCGGCTGGCGTTCAGGGTGTTGAGCGTCTGGGCGAGCTCGCGGGCGGTGTCCATCCGGTCCGTTGTCAGCAGCTCCACGGACAGGCCGGCGTGGTCGAGCCGGCCGGCGGCGTTCAGGCGCGGGCCGAGCCGGAAGGCCACGTCCTCGGATTCTGCAGACCGGTTGGAAATTCCGCAGGCCTCAATCAGCGCGACCAGGCCCGGCCGGCGCGTGCTGCTGATCAGTGCAAGCCCGGCCTTGGCCAGGATGCGGTTATCCTCGAGCAGCGGGACCATGTCCGCGATGGTGCCGAGCGCCACCAGGTCGCAGAGCGAGCGCAGGTTGGGTTCGGTGCGGCCTTCCCAGAAACGGTTTTCACGCAGATGCTTGCGCAGGGCGACGACCAGGCAGAAGGCGACCCCGACGCCGGCCAGATGCTCGAGGCCGGATGGGCAGTCGCGGCGTTTGGGGTTGACGACCGCCACCGCCGCCGGAGGGGCGGCTGGCATGTTGTGGTGATCGGTGATGATCACGTCGATCCCGGCGGCGCGCGCCGCATCCACCGCGGCATGGCTTCCCGATCCGCAATCCACGGTGATCACCAGCGAGGCCTGACGCGGTACTGCGACCTCTGCCATGTGGCGGGGCTGGAAGCCGTAGCCTTCCTTCAGACGGTGGGGGATGTAGTAGGAGACTCGGGCCCCGCAGGTTTTCAGAAACTCGAGCAGAACGGATGTGGCGGTCGTGCCGTCCACGTCGTAGTCGCCGAACATCAGGATGTTCTCCCCGGTCGTGATGGCCCGGGCAATTCGATGCACGGCCTTGTCCAGGTCTTTCAAAGTTGTGGGAGGCCGAAGCTGGGAGAGCGATGCGTTGAAAAACGCCTGCGCCTTCTCCGGCGAATCCAAACGGCGGTTGGCCAGAACGGCCGCGACCACCGGATGACAGCACAAGGAATGGGTCAGGGTACGGACCGTGTCGGCGTCCGCATCCATGAGGTGCCAGTTCTTTTTCATGGGCAGTTCTTATAGTCGATATGGTGCATCCGCTCAATCGAAAAATGCGGGCGGTTCTCGGAAGGATTTTGGGTTGAAAATGCAGGTGATATGGTTATACTGAGACTGGGTTTGCCGGTCTGCCTGTATTCCGGGTGGTCCGCAATGGGTGCGCAGGCGGACCGGTGTCAGCCGGTTGGAGCCGGGTGGGGTGTCTCTGGAATCCATGCAACGCTATTTTCGCGTCCGGCGGAATGATATCGCTTTCCTGCGTTTTTTGCTCGAAGCCTGCGATGGGATCGCTTTCATGCTCACTGTCGATCCGGCGCAGGGTGTGGTGGCTCTGTACATACCCCCCGGGTGCGAGGCGGAGGTAGAGGCGTTCATGGGCAGCCTTCAGGAAACCATGCGCATCGAGCCTCTGCCCGGAGCTCCGGTCGCCCCTTTCTGATCACCGAGGTTGCCAGAAGAGATCATGCCGCCCAAGCGTCTATACATCCATACCATCGGCTGCCAGATGAATGTGTACGATTCCGAGCACATGGCCATGCACTTGGCTTCCCTGGGCTACACCCCGGCGCTGTCAGCCGAAGATGCCGATCTTGTCATCGTGAACACCTGTTCGGTGCGGGACAAAGCCGAGCAGAAGGCGTTCAGCATCCTTGGCCGTCTGGAAGGTCTCAAACGCCGGCGGCCGGGCCTTATTGTCGGAGTGGCCGGGTGTGTCGCCCAGCAGGAAGGCGAGCGGATTTTCAAGCGCGCCCCCCACGTGGACATCGTCATCGGGACCCGGGCGGTGGAACGGCTGCCCGCCCATGTGCTTAAGGTCGAGGCCGAGCGCTGCCGGGTCGTGGACCTCGAGCTGACCCCGGGGTTCGAATCGCCGGATGAGGCGTTGCCGGCCGCGGCCGGCCCGGGCGTGTCGCGCTTTGTCACCATCATGCGCGGCTGTGACAATTTCTGTTCCTACTGCGTGGTGCCCCACGTGCGCGGGCGGGAGGTGAGCCGGCCGCCGGAGAGCATCGTTCAGGAGATCACGGCCCTGGTCGCGGCCGGCAAGCGCGAAGTGACGCTTCTGGGGCAGAACGTCAACAGCTATGGAACGAAGGAGGGGCTGTGCTCCTTCCCGGAGCTGTTGGCCCGGGTGAGCGAGGTCGACGGTCTGCTGCGAATCCGCTTCACCACGTCCCACCCCAAGGACTTGACCCGGAATCTCATGAACTCCTTCGCCCGGATCGAGAAACTCTGCCCCCACATCCACCTGCCGGTGCAGTCCGGCTCCAATCGGATTTTGGAGCGCATGAACCGCAAGTATACCCGGGAGCACTACCTTGACAACGTATTCGAACTACGGGATACTTGCCCTGAAATTGCCATCACCTCCGACATGATTGTCGGTTTTCCCGGGGAGACGGACGCCGATTTCGAGGACACTCTGGATCTGGTCCGCAACGTCGAATTCGACGGGCTGTTTGCCTTTATGTACTCCGACCGGCCGCCCGCGCCTGCCGCCCGGTTGTCCGAAAAGATTCCGGCCCATCTGAAACGGGAACGGCTTCACGCGCTTCTCCAGTTGCAGGAGACCTTCACGTACAAGAAGAACGCGGCCCTGGTCGGGTCGGTCCAGGAAATCCTGGCGGAGGGCGTCAGCAAGAAACAGGCGGCCGGCTCCTCGGCCGAGAGACCCGCCGTGCAGTGGACCGGCCGAACCCCGGGCAACAAGATCGTCAATTTTCATGTCAGCGGCGCCTCCGCCGGCGAAACGGCCTCGGCCGGGGCGCTGGTGCGGGTCCGCATCGAAAAAGCGCTGGCCCATTCCCTGTGGGGAGTGCCTGAAAATGCCGGATCGGCCGCCGGCGGGCTGAAAGGAGATGCATGTCATGCTGCGTAAGGTCAACATCACCGGTTTGACCATGGACCCGACGTCAAATACGCCCATCATCATCCTCAAAACCGAGGATGACGAGCAGGCGGTTCCCATCTGGATCGGGCTCCTCGAAGCCACGTCAATCGCGTCGGCCCTTCAAAACATCAAATACGAGCGGCCCATGACGCATGATCTGTTCAAGAACTTCAGTGAATCGCTTGAGATTTCC
>DATITS010000217.1:0-6442 GCA_035467535.1 Desulfobacterales bacterium | reverse complement strand
CGAAAAGAATAAAGCAATTGGTCAAAGAATAACCCTGAGTTATCACCTTCAGCCATTAGATGAATTAGAGACGGTACAATATATTGCTCATCGCCTTAAAATTGCGGGTTCTAAGAGAGGTATTTTTTCAGTTGGTGCATGCGGAGAAATTTTTGCCATCTCCGGGGGAGTCCCACGGTTGATAAATTCGATATGTGATTGTGCCCTGTTGAGCGGTTTTGCAGAAGGCAGGAAAGTTGTCGATTTAAAATTAATAAACGAGTGTAAGTCTGACCTAACGATCCCGATTTCAACAATAAAATAGCACAAAAATCAGCATAAGATCCCTGATCTATCCAATGCCATTGATACAAAAAACCAGCTTTCCAGAAATGCCTCCCAAGGATTTTGAAATGCCTGTTATATATCCTACAAAAATCAATCGTCCCAATTCATGAGATACCGACAGCTAAACTCTACATTTTATATGTTCGTGAAAGCCTACAGATATTAAATCCACATTTGCAGGTTGTAAGATTTGCTCTTTGGTCTAATACTCCATTGGACAACACAGCAACCTTTTGAACCCTTGGACCCATTCACCATGCGCGAAATCGTTCTGATCAACATCACCGGAAAAGACAAGCCGGGCCTGACCGCCAGCCTGACCCAGGCCCTGGCCGAATACAACGTCACCATCCTCGACATGGGCCAGGCGGTCATTCACGACTTCCTGTCCCTTGGCATCCTGATCGAGATCCCGGACCAGCACAAATCCGCCGCGATCCTCAAGGAGATGCTCTTCGCAGCCCACAAGCTCGGCATCACCGCCCAGTTCACGCCGGTCGACGAGAACCACTACGAAGACTGGGTCAACCAGCAGGGCAAGGAGCGCCGCATCATCACCCTGCTCGGCCGCAAGGTCAACGCCGGCCAGATCTCGAAGGTCGCCGCCGCTCTCGCCGAACACAGCCTCAACATCGACGTCATCACCCGGCTCTCGGGGCGGGTCTCGTTCGCAGACGCCCGCACCCCCCCCATGGCCTGCATCCAGTTCAGCGTTTCCGGCACCCTCAAGGACACGGACCGCCTGCGCGGCCGGCTGCTGCGTATCTCCGAGGAGACCGGGATCGACGTCTCCTTCCACGTCGACAACATTTACAGCCACACGCGCCGGCTGGTCGCCTTCGACATGGACTCGACGCTCGTCCAGGCCGAGATCATCAACGTCCTGGCGGCGGAGGCCGGGGCCGGCGAGCAGGTTTCCGCCATCACCGAGTCGGCCATGCGCGGTGCGATCGACTTCAAGGAGAGCCTGATCCGGCGGGTGTCGCACCTTCGGGGACTGCCCGAAAGCGTGCTTGCGAAGGTGGCGGGCGCGTTGCCCCTGACCGACGGCGCCGAGCGCGTGGTCGGCACCCTCAAGAGCCTCGGCTACAAGGTGGGGATCATCTCCGGCGGGTTCGAATACTTCGGCCGCCTGCTGCAATCCAAACTTGGATTGGACTATGTTTTCGCCAACCAGCTCGAGATCGCGGACGGCAAACTCACCGGCACGCTCAAGGGCGACATCATCGACGGCCCCAAGAAGGCGGAGATCCTGAAAACCATCGCCATGGTGGAGAACATCAACCTGGAGCAGACCATCGCCGTGGGCGACGGCGCCAACGACCTGCCCATGCTCAACGTGGCGGGTCTGGGGGTGGCGTTTCACGCCAAGCCGATCGTACGGGCGAGCGCCGACAAGGCCATCACCAGCGTCGGCCTGGACGGCCTGCTATACCTCATGGGCATCAGCGAGCGCGAGATCCGGCAGGCGTAACCTTGATGGCTTCGTAAATAGTCCAATTTCAGCGTTGCCCTTTATCGCGTTGTCGCTGCGGCGTACATGAAGTACGCCTCACTCCACGCGATTCGCGCGCCTTGAACTTGGCCTCTTTACAAAGCCATCGATTCGGATGGCTTTTTGCGAGATCGTCACCCTTCGGCCCTCAGGGAAAACATGACCCATGAGCAGGGACAACACCCTTACAAAAACGATTGGCCTCGCAACTGCTGTCGGCTTGGCGATCACCATGGTGGTCGGCAGCGGGCTGCTGATATTGCCGGGGCTGGCCTATCGCGAGGCCGGCAGCGCTGCCGCCTACGCGTGGGGAATCAGCGCCTTGATCTCGATTCCTCTGTTGGTCGTGTTCGCCAGACTCGGCGCGGACATCCCCGGTGCCGGCGGGGTGGCCGGGTTCATGCAGACCGCCTTCTCACGCCGGGCAGGGGCGGCAACGGAGATCCTCATCCTGGGCACCATCCCGGGTGGTGCGGCCATTGCCATTACCGGCGGGAAATATTTCAGCTCCCTCTTTGACGCCGGCAGCGGGGCCGTCATGCTGGGCACCCTGGTGATCCTGCTCATCGGGGGAACGGCGAACTACTTCGGCGCCAGAGTGTCGGGAAGGGTCCAGCAATTATTGGCCTTGGCCTTGGTGACCCTCCTGGCGCTGATCGCCATACTGACACTGGCCCTGGGGGACACTACAGCGGGCGAGGGGTTTGCCACATGGCCTCGAGCCTTGGATGCCCTGCCGACCGTTGCGCTGGTGTTCTTCGCGTTTGTGGGCTGGGAGTTGATGTCGTTTACCACGGAGGAATTTAAAAACCCGCAGCGCGATTTCCCGCTGATGGTGGCCATCAGCTTCATTATCGTGGTCGTGCTCTATTTACTGGTGGCGGCGACCCTCCAGCTGGTTCTGCCCCGGAACCACCCCCAGATGGCGAATGCGCCGATAGCGGCCATGCTGACTGCGGTGATGGGGAGGGGCAGCGGTCAGTTCGTTTCGATCATGGGCATTTTGATGGTGGTTGCAAATTTTATCAGTGTGGTATGGGCGTTTTCCAGGCTGTCCTTTTCGTCGGCACGTGAAGGCCTTCTGCCGGGAACACTCGCCCGGATACACCCCGAGGCAAAGATCCCCCGAAATGCCGTCGTGGCCAGCACCGGCGCATTCGGCGCTGTCGCTGCATTTTATTTCATGGGCATTGTGTCGCAATCGCTGCTTTTTGAACTGGCGGGAATCAGTTTCTTCATGTCGTACATGTTAGCGGTTTTGGCCTATATAAAACGGGTGCCGACCGTTGCGAGCAAAATTTTCGGCACGGCCACTCTGGCGTGCGTGGGTTTTGTTTTCATCGGCTTCGGGGTCAAAACAATCTACCCACTCGCCCTGTTCGTCTCCGGGCTGTTCCTTTACAGCGTGCGTGCAAACCGAGCCGGCGTCGGGGGCAAACCGTGAAACAGACGTCAATCATGAGCTCGTCATTTTATGCGTCGTGGCTGTACCAGTGCGGCCGGACGAACACGAGGCCGCAGGCCTCCCCTTCGCGGGGGCCGGGGGCGCGCCGGTTCTTCTGCACGCGCACTTCCTGGCCCCCGACATCGATACGATAATCGATGATCTCTCCCAGATAGGCACAGCGTTTGACGACACCGCGCACGGCCCCTTCAGCGGCAAAATCGATCTCCGAGGGGCGGCTGGCGAGCACCGCCCGGCCGGCGCCCTTCAGCTCCGCAGGTGCTGCGATCTGCGCCGCCGGGGCGTCACCGCCCCCGTTCACCCGCACCGCGTCCCCGTGGATGCTCACGTCTAAAAAATTCGAAAGCCCGATGAAGCCGAAGACGAACCGGTTGGCGGGGTTCTGGTAGACCTGCAGCGGCGTGTCGACCTGCTGCACCACGCCCAGGTTCATGACCAGGATGCGGTCCGAAAGCGCCATGGCCTCAGCCTGGTCGTGCGTGACGTAGATGATGGAGAAGCCGAATTGGCGCTGGAGGTCCTTGATCTCGAAGCGCATTTCCTCGCGCAGGTGCGGGTCCAGGCTCGAGAGCGGCTCGTCCAGCAGCATCACGTCCGGGTTGATGGCGAGCGCGCGGGCGAGCGCGACCCGCTGCTTGCCGCCGCCGGAGAGGTCCTCGGGGCTCTTTTTTGCGACAGGCAGAAGGTTCGTGTGAGCCAGGGCCTCGCGGGTGCGCCGGTCGACCTCCGTTGCGCCCAGTTTGCGGACGCGCAGCGGGAAGGCGACGTTTTCAAAGACCGACAGGTGCGGCCAGACCGCAAAGGCCTGGAACACCATGCCGAAGCCGCGCTTCTCGGGCGGCAGGTAGAAGTTGCGGCGCCGGGAGGAGAGCAGACGCTCTCCGACATGGATCTCCCCCTCGTCGAGGTCCTCGAAGCCCGCCACCATGCGCAGCGTCGTGGTTTTGCCGCACCCCGAGGGCCCCAGCATGGAAAAGCACTCCCCACGCTCGACCGCGATGTTCAGGTGGTCGACCGCCGTCACGGCGCCGAACCGCTTGGTGACGTTGACGAGACGCACGTAGGACATGCCGAAGCCTCTTACCTCATGGTGTGAGCGCGCGTAAATCGCCCGATAAGGGTTTGAGCGGTCACGATGATCATCAGGGCGATCCCGGCCAGTGCCGCCGAGTAGACCGTTTCGCCGTCCTCGTTCAGGGTGTAGATGGCTACCCCGATCGTGCGCGTCGTGGGCCCGTAGAGCAGCACCGAAACGGTCAGCTCGCGCAGCGCGGGCAGGAAGATGAGAAAGAAGGCCGCGAACATGCCCGGCCGAACCAGCGGCAGGACGATGTCGCGCAGGGCCTGGCCCATGCCGGCCCCGGAGGCGCGCGCCGCCTCGACGAGCGAGTCGTGCACCTGCTCGAGGGCCGCGGAGTTGGCCTTGAGCGAGAAGGCCATGTAGCGGGCGATGTAAGCGACGAGGATGATCCAGATCGTGTTGTAGATGTTGATGCCGAACTTGCCGCTCCAGGCCAGCATCACGCCGAGAGCGATGACCGACCCGGGCACCGAGAACGGCAACATGCCGAGAAACTCCAGGATGCCCTTGCCGCGCGCCTTCATCTTCACGATGACATAGGAGATCATGACGCCGGCGAACATGGTGATCAGCGCGGCGGTCAGCCCCAGCGTCACACTGTTCCAGATCGCATCCCGGGTCAGCTTCCAGTCGAACAGGATGTACCGATAGTTGGCCAGTGTGAGGTTCTCCGCAGTGAACGGCAGCCCGTAGGTCTTGAGCCCGCCCACCATGAAAATGGTGACCGTGGGCAGGACGATGGTGAACCCGATGTAGGCGATGCAGAAAACAAGCATCGGCATGCGCAACGCCCGCAGCTTTGTCTCCACCGGCCGGAAGCTCTTGCCGGCGATGATCTGGTAGCGGCCGCGGCTCAGTACCTTGCTCTGGATGAACATGATCAGTGCTGCCGTGATGACCAGCACCGTCGCAAGCACGGTGCCCGTGCGGATGGAATTGAAGCTACCGGCGCTCTGGTGGATCTTCTCGTAGATCAGGGTCGGGATGTTGAAGATGCCGGCCTCGATGCCGAGCACGGCCACCGTGCCGAAGTGCGCCATGGAGTAGAGCATGATGAGCAGGGCGCCGGAGAGGATGCTCGGCCGCACCAGCGGGAGGGTGATCTTGCGGGTGATGGTGAAAAGGCTCGCCCCGGAGATGCGGGCCGACTCCTCCAGAGTGGGGTCCATGCGCTCGAGCGCGCCGCAGACCTGGATGAAGACGAACGGGAAGAGGTACATGGTCTCGACGGCCATGATGCCGGAGAAGGTGTAGATGTCGAAGACCGGCCCGTTGAACCCCGCGACGTCCATGAGGAAGCGGTTGATGTAGCCGGCGCGCGGCGAGAGCAGCATCTTCCAGGCCAGCGCGCCGATGAAGGAGGGCAGCATGAAGGGCACGAGGAAGAGCACCCGCATCGCCGGCTTGAAGGGCAGATCCGTGCGGGTGACCAGCCAGGCGAAAAAAGTGCCGATGATGGTACTCATCACCGTAACACCCGAGGCGATGAACAGCGAGTTGAGCAGGGCCGTGTAGGTGTCGGGCTCCCTCAGGACCTTCAGCGTGTCGGCCAGGTTGAACTGCCCGTTGACCCAGAAGGCGTTGAAGAAAATGATCAGGACGGGCACGGCGACCACGACGACGAGAATGCCCACGGACAGGCCCAGGATCACTTCCGCAACGCCGATGGAGCGGATCGGTGTGGCGGCCCTCATCGGCGGCCCTCCGGGATCTCACCCGCTTTGAACCAGTGCACGGAGTGAAACGTGGCCGTGCAGGCGTCGGACTCGCCGAACATGAGCCCCTGGGCCAATGCCGCGTGCGTCTCGATCTGGGTGCGGAAGTGCGCTCCGTCCACCTCGATCAGGTAGTCCATCATCGCCCCGAGGAAGCTCGCCCGCTTCACTCGGCAGCGCAATCCCTCTCCATCGCGGGCAAGACGGACATCGGAGGGCCGAAACCCGGCCAACCACGCGGAGGCGTCGCTGTCGGGCGGATCCCACGGGAAGCGTTGGCCGTAGCCGGCCGCCCATCCGCTCCCGGGTTGACGGTGGACGGGCAGAAAGTTGGCCACCCCCATGAAACGGAAGACGAA
>DATITS010000216.1:0-43852 GCA_035467535.1 Desulfobacterales bacterium | reverse complement strand
TGCCCCGGCATCGTGGGCTTGCCCGGTCGTCTCGGACATCACCTGGCGTTCCGCACGCCTTCCTCACGCAAGGAAAGGAGCGATGAATCTCTTCAAAGATCTGAACGTGCTCTCCCTCGAGCAAGCCACCGTCTTGCCTTATCTCACCTACCGTCTGGCCCACGATGGAATGAACGTGATGCGGTTGGAGCATCCGGTCCACGGGGATCCCAATCGCATGATCGGCGACAACGTCCTGGGCGAAGCGCGCATGAACGCCTATTTTTTGTGCATCAATGCCGGCAAGAAGGCCTTGAGCCTGAACATGGCTGAAGCCGAAGGCCGCAAGATCTTTCACGCCCTGGTGACGAAACTGCCGGTCGACATCTTTGCTACCAACCAGTTGCCCCGCAACTATGCCAAACTCGGCATCGACTATGACACCTTAAAGAAACTCAAACCGGATATCATCTGGCTGGGGGTCACCGGATTCGGTCCCGACTGCGACGAGGCGGCGTATGACCCGATCCTGCAGGCGCGCTCGGGGCTGATGGAGCTGACCGGGGAGCCCGGAGGGGACCCCCAGGTGCTGGGGATTCCGCTGCCCGACATGGGCACGAGCGAACACGCCTACGGGTTGCTGATGAAGGCCCTCTACCGGCGCCAGGTGAGCGGGGAGGGGAGCTGCATCCAGGTTTCGATGTTCGAATCCTCGGTATCCTGGCTCACGGTGCCGATCACGTTGAACGCCAGCTTCAACAAGTCCATTTCACGCCGCGGCAACACACACGAATTTTTCTGCCCCGTCTCGGTCTATCAGACCCGCAACGGTTTTCTTTACCTGGCCGTCGGCAACGACCGCCAATGGAAATCCATGGTCGGCCTGGAGCCCTTCCGGTCCTTGGACCAGCCGTCCTATGAAAAGAATGCCGGGCGCATTGCCGACGTGAAGCACTTGAACGAGGCGATCAACGCGATCACCCGTGAGCACACCTCGGAGAAGCTGATCGAACTTCTGCGCGCCATTACGGTTCCCGTCAGCAAGATCAAAACGGTCCCCGACGTCATTGCGGATCCCCTGGTGAACCGCCGGCTGCTTTATAGCCAGGATCCGAAAAGTGGAGCACGCATCACCCTGGCCCCGCCGCCGCACATGACCCCGTTTCTCGAAAGCTCCAAACGCGAGCTCTCGTTCCCGCCGCGTTTCGGCGAGCACAACCAGGAGATTTACGGCAGGGTGCTGGGCAGCAGCCCGGGTGATCTATCGCAACTGAAGGCCAAGGGGCTCATTTGACGGACGGCGTTCGCATGCCGACAAAGACCAAACCCATCGAGACCGAACTGCCGGGCCTGGGCCCGCTGAGGGCTATGGCCGAGCGCAAATCCCTGGGCCAGATGGTCTACGAGAACCTGCGGCAGACCATTGTGCGCGGCAGCATTGCGCCCGGAACCCGCCTCGTGGAAAGCCAGATCGCCGAAGCCCAGGGGATCAGCCGCACACCGGTTCGGGAAGCCATTCACAAGCTGGAACGGGAGCGTTTCATCGAGCGGCTGCCCCACGGGGGCTTCAGCGTGCTGGAATTGAGCCGCGAGGAGATCGTGGAGACCTTCGGCATCCGCAGCGTCCTGGAAGGCTACGCCGCGCGCCTTGCGGCCGTCAACCACCAGCCGGGGCAGTTGAAGCCGCTCAAGGAGAAGATCGATGAATTCCAGCGGCTGCTCGACGCAAAGCAGCTGAAGGGGCTGCCGCAGGTGAACACCGAGTTTCATGATCTGCTCTACGCCTTGAGCAACAGCCCGCGGCTGATCCGCATGATCGACGCGCTCCGGGACCATATCTACCGCTACCGGCAAATTATTCTGAAAGAGGCCGGCCAGGCGCAAACCAGCAATGAGGACCACCGGCTGATCCTGGGGTCGATCCGCAGGCGCGATGCCGCAGGCGTGGAGCAGTTGGTGCGGGAGCATATCCTGCGAGGCCAGAAGATGGTATTGGACGCATTCGAAAGCAATGGGTTTCGATCGGCGAAAAGAGTGCGGCGGCCCATGCGGGCGGCAGACCCCAGCGGGACTCGATAGGACTCGACAGAATCGTTTGATTTGGGAGAGAGCGCGACGATGGCGGGAAGCACAATCAGGATCCTAGTCGGCAAACCGGGTCTGGACGGCCACGATCGCGGGGCCAAGGTGGTAGCCCTGGCCCTGCGCGATGCGGGCATGGAGGTCATTTACAGCGGCCTGCACCGGACCCTCGAGCAGATCGTAGCCAGCGCGGTCCAGGAGGGGGTGGATGTCATCGGCCTGAGCATCATGTCCGGGGCGCACATCCCCATCTGCCGGAGGCTGCTCGCGTTGATGAAAACCCAGGGGATCGAAGAGATTCCCGTGGTGGTCGGCGGCGTGATCCCGCAGCAGGATGCTGCGAAATTGACGCAGCTCGGAATCAGGGGGGTCTTTCCCGGCGGCACCCCGTTTGCGCAGATCGTCTCCGGCATCCGCGCCGCTGCCGGCCAGCCGGCTGCGTAAGGAGTGTTCGGGTTACGGCGCGGGCGGGCCGCCAACCGACGACCACTTTTCTCAGCAGCGCATGAAACGTAGGTAAGAGGACGCCATGGGGGTAGCAAAGTACATCAAGGACGAGCGGGACGGCATCCGGGAGGTCGTTTATCAGTCCGGCATCCGGGTCAAAGCCTGCTACACGCCGGAAGATTTATCGGCGGCCGGATTTGACTATGAATCAGACCTCGGTGATCCGGGACAATTTCCGTTCACGCGCAGCCTGCATCCGCTGGGCTACCGCAGCCGGGCCTGGACGACCCGGCAATACACCGGGTTCGGCACCCCGGAGGAGACCAACAAGCGGTTCAAGCTGATGATCTCCCACGGCCAAACCGGACTGAATGTGGCCTTCGATCTGCCGACCCAGATGGGCTACGATTCGGATGACCCCCGGGCCGTGGGGGAAGTCGGCCGGGTCGGCATGGCGGTGAACTCGCTGCGGGATTTCGAGGTCGCCTTCAAAGACATTCCCCTGGACCGGATCGGCTCCGGGCTGACGATCAACGCGGTGGCCAGCATCATGCTGGCCATGTATCAGGCCGTGGCGGAGAAGTTCGGATACCCGAAAGAGAAGATCAGCGCCACCCCGCAGAACGACATCCTCAAGGAGATGGTCGGACGCGGCGCGTGGATCTTCCCCGTGGATCCCGCCGTCCGGCTCGTGGGCGATGCGATCGAATACTCCGTCCGGCAGCTGCCGCGCTGCAACCCCGTCAGCATCTGCGGCTACCACATCCGCGAGTCCGGGGCGAGCCCCGCCCAGGAAGTCGCGTACGCCTTCGAAATCGCCAGAACTTACATCGAAGAGGTGCAGGCCCGAGGAGTTGCGGCCGAAGCGTTCGTGGGAAGCTTCTCCTTCAACTTCAACGTCTACGGCAACCTGTGGGAGCAGATCGCCAAGTTCCGGGCCGCACGCAAACTCTGGGCCCGGATGCTCAAAGAGGAGTATGCCGTGTCGAACCCGAAAAACCTGTTCCTGCGCGGGCTTTTCGGCGGGGGCGGCAGCGGGTTGACCAAGGAGCAGCCGGAGAACAACATCATGCGCGGGGCGTTTTACGCGCTGGCAGCAGCCTTGAGCGGCGCTCAGACCACGGCGCTGTGCTCCTTCGACGAAGCCTACACCATTCCGACGCCGCGCGCCGCCTTGCTCTCCCTGAGGACCCTTGAAATCATCATGGACGAAGTCGGCCTGCGGGACACCGTGGACCCTTTGGCGGGTTCCTATTTTGTCGAGACCCTCACCAAGCAGATGGAGGAGAAGATCCTCGCGGAGATGCAGGAGGTCCAAAAGATCGGCGGCATGCGCCACGCGGTCGCCACGGGTCACATCCAGCGCAAGGTCTCCCGCCAGGCGTATGCGTTCGAGCAGGGGCTTCAAGACGGCACCTATGTGAAGGTTGGGGTCAACAAGTACACCGACAGCGTCGAGAACTCCCCGGATGTGGAGCTGCATGCCCACGACGAGTCCTGGGCGGACGAGCAGACGGCCGGTCTCAGAGAGCTGCGCCGCACGCGGGACAACCGCGAGGTGACCCGCACCCTTAAAGCGCTCGAAAGCGGAACCCGGTGCGGGAAGAACGTGATGCCCTATCTGGTGGATTGCTGCCGGGCTTACGCGACGGTCGGGGAAATGGCCGGCGTGTTCCGCCAGGTGTTCGGGGAGTGGGAAGAACCGGGTATTTTTTGAATTCAAAAGAGGGAGACTTAGTGCCCAAGGGATTCTACAGACTGGGCTGCGACATCGGGGGCACTTTCACGGATTTTGTGCTGGTCAACGACCGGGGCGGGGAGTTTTACGTCTTCAAGTGCCTGACGACGCCGGCCGACCCCTCCGAGGCGGTGGAGCGGGGCATCCGGGTGCTGATGGACCGGATCCCCGGGCCCAAGCCGGTGATCGATGAGATCATCCACGGCACCACCCTGGTGATCAATGCCATCATCGAGCGCAAGGGCGCCAAAACCGGTTTGATCACGACCCGCGGGTTTCGGGACGTGCTCGAACTCGGGCGCGAGCTGCGCTACGACGCTTACGATATTTTTTCGGAATACCCGGAGCCGCTCGTGCCGCGCGCGCTGCGCATGGAGGTCGATGAGCGCATCGCGAGCGACGGACGCGTGATCCAGGAGCTTTCGCCCGACGATGTGCGCCGGAGCCTGTCGCAGCTGCGCGGGCTGGGGATCGAGTCCCTGGCCGTGTGTTTGATCAACTCCTACCGCAACCCGGTCCACGAGCGCGAGATCAAGGCCATCGTCGAGCGCGAGGCGCCGGGGCTCTTCCTGTCCACCTCCTTTGAGGTCCTGCCCCAGATCCGGGAATACGAGCGCACCTGCACCACGGCGACCAACGCGTATGTCAAGCCGATCACCGCGCGTTACCTCACAAATCTCTGCTCCCGGTTGGAGGCCCAGGGATTTGCGGGCAAGCTGTACATTATGCTCTCGAGCGGCGGGATCACCTCGGTCGCAACCGCCCGGGAATTCCCGGTGCGCATCATCGAGTCCGGCCCCACGGCCGCCGTCATTGCCTCTCAGTATTACGGCCGCATGTTCAAGATCCGGGACATCTTCTGTTTCGACATGGGAGGCACGACGGCCAAATCCTGCCTGATCCAGAAGGGGCAGGCCGGCCTGGTGTCGACGTTCGAGGTCGGCCGCGTGCAGCGGTTCAAGAAGGGCAGCGGGCTGCCCATCCAGGTCCCGGTGGTGGACTTGATGGAGATCGGGGCTGGCGGCGGCAGCATTGCCCGCATGAGCAGGATGGGGCTGCTGCAGGTCGGACCGGAGAGTGCCGCGGCGGACCCGGGCCCGGCCTGTTATGCCCGGGGGGGCGAGCAGCCCACCGTCACGGATGCGGATCTGCTGCTGGGTTACCTCGATCCCGGCTACTTCCTGGGCGGAACCATGCCCCTGGACAAGGCGGGTGCCGAGAGGGCGATGGCCGAAAAGGTCGCCAAGCCCCTGGGGACGTCGGTCGTCGAAGCGGCGTTCGGCATTCACGATCTCATCAACGAAACCATGGCGGCGGCTGCTAAAACCCATATCGCCGAAAAAGGGGGCAACCCCAAGATCGTCACCATCGCGGCCTTCGGCGGGGCAGGGCCGGTGCATGCCTACGGGCTGGCCAAGAAAATCGGAGCGCCGCGGATCCTGGTGCCCCCATTGGCCGGTGTGGGGTCCGCCATGGGCTTTTTCACCGCGCCGGTGGCATTCGACTTGTCCCGCAGCCACCGCGCGGCATTAGACGATGCCGATTTCGGCGCTATCGAAACGCTCTTCCAGGAGCTCGAGCGCGAAGGGGCGGCGATCCTGCAGCAGACCGATCGGCGGCAGAAGGTGCGCTTCGAGCGGACCCTCATGATGCGTTTTGTTGGGCAAGGGGCCGAGACCGATCTGCAGATCCCACGACGATCTTTTGCCCGTTTATCGAAATTGAAGGTGCGGGCCCTGTTCGACGAAACCTACCAGAAGCTCTATGGGCGGACCTATCCCGACAACCCGGTGGAGTTCGTCACCTTCAAGGTCCGGGCCAGCCTGCCGGAGCGGCCGTTCCGCCTGCCCCCGCTCACTCAAAAGAGCGGGCAGCTCAAGAACTGCATCAAGGGCAAGCGGCCGGCTTTTTCACTGCTCAAAAAGAAATTTATACCGTTCACCGTCTACGACCGCCTGAAGCTCTTCCCCGGGGCCCGCATGCCGGGGCCGGCGATCGTGGAGGAAAAAGAGTCCACGATCGTCGTGGGCGAGGATGCCGCAGCACGGGTGGACGAGTTCGGGTTCGTCTGGATCGACATCACCTGAGGGCGGAAGGTGGAAGTGGGAAGGTGGAAAGGGGAAGGTCGAAACCAAACACCAAACACCAACCACCCAACCACCTCTATCGCTTCAGAGGTTCTGGATTCTTATCGGCGGAGTTGAGGGCATGGCCAGCAAACGCAGCAAAACTAAAAACCGCGCCGGCGTAAAAGGACCGAGACCGGCCCGATCGGTGCCGGGCAAATTCGACCCTATCACCCTGGAGATCCTCTGGCGCCGGTTGGTGTCGATTGTGGATGAGGCGGATGCCTCGGTGGCCCGCACGGCCTTCTCCAGCCTGCTGCGCGACGCTCACGACTACACTTGCATGTTCACCGACAGCCGCGGCCAGGAGCTGGTGCAGGGGACCTTCTGCACGCCGGGCCAGGCCGGCGCCATGGCGCTCGGCGTGAAAAAGATCATCCGCTCCATGCCCCTCGCGCAATACCGGCCGGGGGACGTATTCATCGTGAACGATCCGTGGCTGCTGGCCGGGCACCTCAACGATGTCTGCGTTCTCAGCCCGATCTTTTTCAAAGGCCGGCCGGTGGCGTTCACGGCCTGCGTGTTCCACCATGCGGACATCGGCGGCCGAGTGGCCTCGGACAACCGGCAGGTCCACGAAGAAGGCCTTTTTATCCCGCTGACCAAGCTCTACGATGCCGGCCGGCTCAACGAGGAAGTGCTGAAGCTGATCCGCTGGAATGTGCGCACGCCGGAGGAGGTCACCGGCGACATCCGCTCCCAGGTCGCCGCCAACCATGTATGCGCGGAGAAGATCGTCGCGCTGATGACCGATGAGAAGTTGACGACCCTGGACGATCTGGCCGATGAAATCATCGCGCGCACCGAGCAGAGCATGCGCGCGGCCATCGCTAAAATTCCAGACGGTATCTATCCGCACGAGGGCGTGATCGAGGGAGCCGGCCAGCGCAAGGATGTGACCATCCGGCTGACGGTGTCGGTCAAGGGCAGCGACCTCGGTGTTGATTTCTCCGGCACCTCCCCCCAGGTGGACTGGGGGGGCAACGTGGTGTACAACTTCACCTACGCCTACGTGTTCATGGCAATCAAGAGCGCCTTCGACCCCGATGTCCCCATCAACGAGGGCGCCATCCGGCCGGTGAAAATGACCGCGCCGGAGGGCTCGGTCGTCAACTGCCGGTTCCCGGCCGCCGTGGCGGCCCGCATGCAGATTGGCCATTTCATGACCGAAATGGTGTTCAACGCCCTGGCAGCGGCGACGCCGCACAACATTCTCGCCGGCAGCGGAGGAACACCGGCCCAGACGAACATTTTCTATGGCAGGCGCCACAACGGCAAGCCCTGGCACACCATGATCATCCGCGGCGGCGGCCTCGGGGCGAGCAGCCGCAGGGACGGCCACCACTGCGCGATTTTTCCGGCCAACGGGGCCAATACGCCCGTTGAGATTTTCGAGAGCGACACCCCTCTGCTCGTGGCCGAACGGAGCCTGGTGATGGACTCCGGGGGGCCGGGCCGGATGCGCGGCGGCCTGGGCCGCAAAATGGTGATCCGGGTCCCGGACGACGACGTCGGCCCGCAGCCGCCGGTGACGGTGGCGGTGCAGGCCGGCCGGTTCCGGTATCCGCCCGAGGGGATATTCGGCGGCGGGCCGGGATCCAGTGCCCGGTTTTTGCGCAACCGTGAGCCCGCCGATCCCAGCGGAATGACGTTCTGTGAGCGCGGAGATGCGATCGAATTTCACAGCGCCGGCGGGGGCGGCTATGGCCACCCGCTCGAACGTGACCCGGACGCCGTAGAACGCGATGTCGTCAACGGCTATGTCAGCGTCGAACAGGCCCGGGACGACTATAGGGTTGTGATCGACATGGTCGCATTGAAGGTGGATATCGCGGCCACGTTGAAGCTGAGGGAAGAAGTGGCAAGGCGGAAGGAGGAAGTCGGAAGGGGGAAGTAGGAGCGGGGCGGGGGAAGGTGCAAGAAATATTCGAACATGCGGAGTCGCCAAATGACCAAAACCTTTATGCCGCAGTTAAAAAACAGGAAAGGGCTGGCGGATCACCAACTAAGGGGCCTGCAGTGGACGGTTTCACACGCTTACAGCGGTTCCGCGTTTTACCGCGAGCGGCTCGGGCAGGCCGGCGTGCGTCCCGAAGAGATCCGGTCCCTCGAGGATATCCGCAAGCTGCCCTTCACCGACGCCGACGATTTGCGCAGCGGCTATCCGTATCCGCTGCTGTCGGTTGACCCCCGTCGGGTCGTGCGCATCCACGCCTCTTCCGGCACCACGGGCAAAAAGAAGATTCTGGCTTACACTCAGAAGGATGTCGATGACTGGGCCGGGTTCTTCGCCCGGTGTTACGAGATGGCGGGGCTCACCCCCGAGGACCGGGTCCAGATTGCCGTGGGCTACGGCCTGTGGACGGCCGGCATCGGGTTTCAACTCGGCTGCGAGCGCTTCGGCAGCACGGCCATCCCCATCGGGCCCGGCAATGTCGATCTGCAATGCCAGTTCCTGGTGGACTTCCAATCGACGGTCATGTGCTGCACGGCCTCCATGGGGCTTTTGATGGCCGAAGAAATCAACCGCCGGAATCTGCGCGACGAGATCCATCTGAAAAAGATGATCTTCGGCTCCGAACGCAGCAGCGACGCCATGCGCCGGCGGATCAAGGAGCTGTTGGGGCTCGAGGACATGTTCGACATTACGGGCATGACCGAGCTTTACGGCCCCGGGACAGGGCTTGAATGTGCCAAGCACGAAGGCATTCATTATTGGGCCGATTACTATATTCTGGAAGTTTTGGACCCTGTTTCGCTCGAACCCGCCCCGCCCGGCGGAGTCGGCGAGATGGTGGTGACTACCCTGTGCAAGGAGGCCGCACCGCTGATCCGCTACCGCACCCGCGATTTGACGCGCCGAATCGAGCATCCCTGCTCCTGCGGGAGCCTTCTTCCGATGCATGACCGCATCCTGGGCCGCTCGGATGACATGATCATTTTTCGCGGCGTCAACATTTATCCCAGCCAGATCGACCAGGTGCTGTCGAAAATCCCGGAAGCCAACTGCGAGTTCCAGGTCGTGCTGGAGCGCAAAGAAGACGGCAAGGATCACATGCTGATCCGCCTGGAGTGCTGCCAGGGGCTGGATGCTTCGCGCAAACCGGATCTGGAGCGGCGGGTGGCGACGCGTGTGAAGAATGAAATCAACGTGAGCCCCAACGTGGTGATCGTCGACTACTGTTCGCTGCCGCGATCGGAGCGAAAATCCAAGCGCATCTTCGACAACCGCCCGCTTTGAACCGGCGCGGCTCACGCGAGGCCGACGGGGAATGTCGAGGCGCCGCAGGCGGCGTTGATGCGGAGAGAAACATATGCGAAAATTCACGTATCTGGTACCGAAGACCTTGAACGAAGCCATCTCCATGCACGCCTCCTACGACGGGCGCGCCCGGTACATCGCAGGCGGCACCGATGTTTTGGTCAAGCTCAAGGAAGGCAAGATCGGACCGGACTATCTCGTTTCACTGAGGCACATCATCAGCCAGGATCAGCCGTTTTTAAACACTGAAACCGGGGAGCTCTTCGTCGGCGCTTTCATGACGCACCGTTCGATCGAGCAGTCGAACCTGGTCCGGCACCGATACCCGATCCTGCACGATGCCGTGAAAAACATCGGATCGGTCCAGATCCGCAACGTCGCTACGATCGGCGGAAATCTCGTCAACGCTGTCCCTTCCGCGGACGGCGCCATCCCGCTCATTGCCCTGGACGGCAAGGCCCACATCTACGGCCCCAAGGGCTATCGCCTGATCGACCTGGCGCGGTTTTTCCTGGGTCCCGGCCAGTGCGAGATCCAAGGCGCCGAGATTCTGACCGAGATCATCATCCCGAGGGTAGCGCCGCGGACCGGCGGCGCCTACATCAAGCACGGCCGCCGCGAGGCGATGGAGCTGCCGATGCTGGGAGTGGGCATTCTGCTCAGTCTCGAGCCGGACATGGCGACCTGCGCCAAAGCGCGAATCTGCCTCGGGGTGGCGGCTCCCACCCCCTTTCGGGCGCTTTCGGCCGAGGCGTATCTGAAGGGCAAATCCGTTACGGAGGACTCCTTGACCGAAGCCGGCAAGATCGCCGCCGGGGAATCCAGGGTCCGGGACAGCATCCGCGGGGTGGCCTGGTACCGTCGCGAGATGGTGGGGGTGCTCGTAAAACGCATGGGGCTTCTGGCCCTGGAACGGGCCAAGGGGAGCAACGAGGGATAAGGCGGAAGGGGGAAGTGGGAAGGCGGAAGGCGGAAAGGGGAAGTGGGACGTAGGAAGGGGGAACGATATGGCACGAGAGATCACGTTCACGTTCAACGGCAATTCACTGAGCCTGACGGTGGAAGACCACTGGACGTTGCTGCATTTGATCCGGGATGAGCTCGGATACACCGGAACCAAGGAGGGCTGCGGCAGCGGCGAGTGCGGGGCCTGCACCGTGATTGTCGACGGAACGGCCGTCAACTCCTGTCTCTACCTGGCCGCGGAGATCAACGGCCGCAGCCTGGTGACGATCGAAGGGCTGGCGGCGCCGGACGGCACCCTGCATCCCATTCAGAAGGCGTTTGTGGAGCACGGCGGTATCCAATGCGGGTTCTGCTCGCCGGGCATGATCATGTCCGCCAAGGCCCTGCTCGATGAGAACCCCCATGCCGGCGAAGCAGAGATCAAGGATGCCGTCGCCGGCAATCTCTGCCGCTGCACCGGATACGTCCAGATCATCGAGTCCATCAAAGCCGCGATCGGCGGCGAGCCGGAAGGGCCGCGCGTGGTGGCCTGGCGCGGTGATGACCCCCCGCCGCGATCCTGAGCGCCACAAGGAGATCTGCCTGATGCCAGACTTGCAAACGGTTGGAAAACGAATACCGAAGATCGATGCGGCCGACAAGGCGACCGGCCGGGCACGCTACATCCAGGACCTTGCGCTGCCCGGCATGCTCTACGGGCGCGTTCTCTACAGCAAATACGCCCATGCCCGTATCGTAAAGATCAACACCGAAAAAGCCCGGGCGCTGCCCGGGGTGCGCGCCGTTTTAACCGGCGAGGATATCCCCGACATCAAGATGGGGGTCTACAAGGACAACCGCCCGTTAAAGAAAGGCAAGGTCTGCTCCTACCGGGACGAAGTCGCGGCCGTCGCGGCAATCGATCCTCAGACCGCCCGGGAGGCGCTGAAGCTGATCGAGGTCACCTATGAGCCGCTGACGGCGATCTTCGACCCTGAAGCCGCCATGAGCGAGGGGGCGCCCCTGGTGCACGAAGGGCACAAGACCAATGTGCTCAGAATGCCCTGGAAACTCCACTACGGCGACGTCGAGGCCGCCCGCCAGGCGGCGGCCTTCACGGTGAGCGAGCGGTTCACCACCACCTGGGTGACCCACTGCTGCATGGGCACCAGCGGGGCGATCGCGGAATTCGACCCGGCCAACCATCTCACGATCCACACCAACACGCAGATCCCGTCTCTGGCCCAGAAAGATTTCCTGGAGGCGCTCTCCGTGATGGGGTTGAAGGAGCGCCGGGTGCGGGTGATCAAACCCTGCATCGGCGGCGGGTTCGGCAGCAAGCTCGACACCTATGCGTACGAGTACATTGCGATCCTGCTGGCCTATCACACCCGGCGGCCGGTCAAAATCGAGTTCGATCGCAGCGAGGAATTTCTGGCCACATCGCCGCGGCAGCCGACCGTTACCTACATCACCCAGGGCTGCGACCCGAACGGAAAACTCCTTTTCCGGGACGTCCGGATGATTCTGGACAACGGCGCCTACACCTCCTGGGGCGCCACCACGCCCTCGGTGATGATGATGCCCATCACCACTCTGTATCGTGTGCCCAACGTGCGCTTCGAGGCCAAGTGCGTCTACACCAACAATACCTACTCCCAGGCCATGCGGGGCTACGGCAACCCCCAGGCCACCTTTGCCATCGAGAGCACCATCGACATGCTGGCCGAGGCCGCCGGGATCGCGCCCATCGAGTTTCGCCGCATCAACGCCAACCAACCCGGTGACGTTTCAACGCAGGGGCTGCGCATCACCACCTGCGGCCTCTCGGAGTGCATGGACGCCGTGAAGGCCCGGATCGAGTGGGACAAACCCAAGGCCCGCGGCGAGGGCGTCGGTGCCGCCTCGCTGATCCATGTGGGCGGCGGCGCGCGGGTCTACAAGTCCGACGGCTGCGGCACGATCATCAAGATGGACGATTACGGCAGGATCGATTTGTTCACCGGGGCCACCGACATGGGGCAGGGCTCCGAAACCGTCATCGCCCAGATCGTGGCCGAAGAGCTGGGGCTGAACGTGGACGACATCCACGTGATTCACAGCGACACGGACATCTGCCCCTGGGACGTGGGCGCCCACGCAAGCCGCACGACGTTTGTCGCCGGCAACGCCGCGCGGGGGGCCGCCCGGAAGATCAAGGCCCGGATCCTCGAGCTGGGCGCAAAGGAGCTCAACACGCCGCTCGAGCATCTGGTGCTGTGCGGCCGGCACATCCGGCATCGCGACGAGCCGGAAACGAAGCTCGAGATCGGAAAGCTCCTGCGCAAGGCCCACTTCAACCACGCGGGTCAGATGCTGATGGCCGAGTACTTTTACGATCCGGCCAACGAGAACATGGGCAAAGATTTCCGGGGGAACATGTCCATGACGTACGCCTTCGGCACCCATGGGGTGCGCGTGCAGGTCGACGAGGAGACCGGGAAGGTCCGGATCCTCAACTATGTCGCCGCCCACGACGTCGGCCGGGCCATCAACCCCATGCTGCTGGAGGGTCAGGTCTACGGCGGCGTGATGATGGGCGTCGGCTATGCGTTGAGCGAGCAGGTAATCCTGGAGAAGGGGGAGACGATGAACCCCAACTTCCGGGACTACAAGATTCTGACGGCCAAGGACCTCATCCCCATTGAAGCGCCGATTCTCGAAACCCACGACCCGGACGGTCCTTTCGGGGCCAAGGGCATCGGCGAGCCGGGCTGCGTGCCCACAGCGCCTGCCATTGCCAACGCCATCTACGACGCGGTCGGCGTGCGCATCACGGACCTGCCCATCACCCCGGAGCGCGTGCTGGCGGCGATCCGGGAAAAGAAAGGGCTGGACCTGTGCGGGCGGCCGAAGGGCCGGGATGAGGGGGAGGCGTGCGTGATTGAAACGTAGGGTTTCACGTTGCACGGTTTCGGTGACTGGAGCAGGGTTAATACTCAGATAGAGGGTTCAAGGGTTCAAGGGTTCGGGAGAAAGAGTCTTATTTCCTGAACCCTGAGACCTGATTGGTTACGTTCATTTCTTAACAGCGGTGGTTTCCAGGTCAGGCATCATCAACCCCAACAAAAGGAGGGTTTAAAATGAAACGAAACACGGGCATGCTGATGGTTGCGATTTTTGTTTGTGCCGTTGTTTTCGGAACCTGGGCGCCGGCCGCCGTGGCGGCCGATGCGATCAAGCTCAAGTACGCCAACTTCCCGCCGGCGCCGACATTTCCCTGCGTGCAGATGGAGCGCTGGAAGACCGAGGTCGAGAAGCGCACCGGCGGCAAGGTGGTCGTTCAGACCTTTCCGGGCGGAACGCTGCTCGATGCCAAGAGCATGATCGACGGGGTCATCGCCGGCACCGCCGACATCGGCTGCCTGTCGATGGCCTATCAGCCAGGGCGTTTCATGGTCACCAACGCCACCAGCCTGCCCTTCGGGATCCCGAATGCCAAGGTGGGCAGCCTGGTGCTTTGGGATCTCTATGAGAAGTACAAGCCGCAAGAGTTCGCCGGGGTCAAGGTGTTGGCCATGTTCACGACCGCACCCAACAACATCATGTCCACCGTAGCCGTGAAGAATCTGGAAGACATCAAGGGGTTGGACCTCCGGGCTTCCGGCGGCGCCGCCCAAGTTCTCAGTGCCTGGGGTGCCAACCCGGTCGGCATGCCCATGCCAGAGACCGTGGAGGCCCTGCAAAAGGGAGTGGTCAAGGGGCTTTTTTCATCGCTCGATGTCATTAAGGACTTTAAATTCGCCGATACCTGCAAGTATGTCACGATGACCGAAACCTCGATTTACCCGTTTACCGTGATCATGAACATGAAGAGCTGGGAGGCCTTGCCCGCGGATGTGAAGAAGGTCTTCGACGATCTGCGGGTGGAGCAGTCGAAGTGGACCGGGGAGTACATGGACAATCATGTGAAAGAGGCCATGGAGTGGTCCAGGACCACTCAGAAGGTGGAGGTCACTACCCTGACGAGCGAGCAAAAGGTCAAGTGGAATGACAAGCTTCAGGGGTTGACCGCAAAATGGGCGGTCGAAGCGAAAGACAAGGGGCTTCCGGCCGACCAGATCATCGGCGACATCAAGGCGCTCATTACGAAATACAGCAAGTAGAAAGAACAGCAGACCCATGATATCACTGTGGAGGATGCATCTGTTTTTTTTCGGCCGCCGCCGAACTGGAGCCTGTGTCACATGAAATTTCTGGATCAGCTCACCCAATGGCTGAACAAAATCCTGCTGGTGCTCGGAGGCATCGCCCTGACGGCGATCGTCGTGCTCACGGTCGGCAATATTTTTTCCCGCAACCTGTGGGCGCCCATCAAGGGCATGGTTGAACTGGTCGGCTTTTGCGGGGCCATCGCCGCCGCCTTCGCCCTGGGGTTTGCGCAGGTGAAGCGTGCCCACATCGCGGTAGATGTGCTGGTGCTCAAATTCTCCAGGCGAATCCAGAAATTCCTTTCGGCCGTGAACACGATCCTGGGGGGCGTGTTTTTTGCCATCGCCGGCTGGCAACTGGTCCGGTGGGGCAATACGCTCCGGCATACCGGGGAGATCACCGAAACCCTCAGGATGATCTATTATCCGGTCGTCTACGCGTTCGCTTTCGGGTGTTTCGTGATGGCCCTCGTCCTCGCGGCCGAATGCTTGAAGGTCCTCAGCACCGCCCAAGGAGCGAAATAGCATGGACGCTGCAACCGTCGGAGTCCTCGGGATCCTCGCCCTGATGGTGGTTCTGTTCGTGCTGGGCATGCCGGTCGGTCTTGCCATGGCACTCGTGGGTTTCGGCGGGTTTACCTGTGTCGTGTCCTTCAATGCGGCGGTCAACATGATCGGGGCGGACCTGTGGAACACCTTCTCCAAGTACGGCTTTACCGTCATTCCGCTCTTTATCTTCATGGGTTATCTCGCATTCAATGCCGGGATCGCCGAGCGGCTTTATGATGCGACCTACAAGTGGGTGGGGCATTGGCGCGGCGGACTGGCCATCGCCACCATCGGCGCCGACGAGCTCTTTGCCGCCATCTGCGGCTCCAACACCGCCACCGCCGCCACCATGGGGGCGGTGGCACTGCCGCAGATGAAAAAATACAATTATGACCCGCGGCTCAGCAGCGGGACCATCGCGACGGGCGGGACACTGGGTGTCGTCATGCCGCCCAGCGTCGTCATGGTGATCATCGGGCTCCAGACCGAACAGTCGATCGCCAAATTGTTTCTTGGCGGAATCCTGCCGGCCCTGCTCCTGGGTGGGCTTTTCATTCTGACCATCGTCATTCTCTGCCGGGTTTATCCGCATTACGGACCGGCGGGCCCCGTCGTCAGCATGGACGAGCGGATCAAATCCCTCAAAGGGGTCATCGAGGCCCTGACCGTCTTCATGCTGGTGATCGGCGGCCTGTACATCGGTATTTTCACCCCCACCGAGGCCGGCGCCATGGGCGTCTTCTTCACCCTCTGCGTTTCGCTGGCGAGCCGTCACCTGAACTGGAAGGGGATTCTGCGGTCGTTCTCCGAGACGCTGAAAATTTCCTGCATGGTGTACATGCTGGTGGCGGGGGCCATCATCTTCGGGCGTTTTCTCGCGGTGACCCGGCTTCCCTTTGAGATTGCCGAATATGCGGCGGCGCTGCCGGTTTCGCCGTATGTCGTCCTGGCCATCATCATGCTGATTTACCTGATCGGCGGATGCGTCATGGACTCCCTGGGGTTTCTGGTGCTCACCATCCCGATTTTTTTCCCGGTGGGGGTTGCCCTGGGTTTCGACCCGATCTGGTATTCGATCATGCTCACCATGGTGACCACGATGGGGGCGATCACGCCGCCGGTCGGCGTGAACGTCTATGTGGTCAAGGCGCTGGCGCCTGAAATCAGAATTGCGACCATCTACAAGAGCGTCAGCTATTTCCTGATGGCCTGCATCGTCAGTATGATTATCCTCACCCTCGTCCCTGAGATCGCCACATTCATGCCGAGCCTGGTGAAATAGAGACTGCGATTAGCGGGGATCCCGGATCGGGGTTTGTGAGAGCAGGCGGGAGACGCTTTCAACGTCCGCCGGGGTGTCAATGTCGAGGAACAGAGCGGGATCGGCGACCGGCACTTCGAGAACCTGGTCCGGGCGGGCGGCGATGATGTCCCGCGCACCCTTGTCGCCGGACAATCGCGCAAGCTCCTCGTAATGCGAGCGGCTGAAAAGCGCCGGGTTTCCACGTTGTCCCCGGTGCACGGGAACGCAGATGGTCTTGCCGGAATGCCGGAATTTCTCCAGCAACCGGTTGATGGTCGCTGCATCCACCAGGGGCTGATCCCCCAGCAGGAACATGACTGCTGGAAAGCGGTCGCGGATACTGAAAAGGCCTGCCGTGAGAGAGGTGCTCTGGCCTTCGTGATAGCGCGGGTTGAAGAGGATCTCAAGCTTCGGATGACCCACCCGTTGGCCCAGGGCATCGCCTATTTCCAGATGGTCCCGGCCGAGGACCAGGAAAACGGATTCCAGGCGGGAAGCCAATGCCGCATCCAGCACCCACGCCACGAGCATCCTGCCGCGTAATTCCAACAGTTGCTTGGGTTGGCCGAACCGGCTCGACTCGCCTGCGGCCAGGATGATTCCGGCTGTGGGGGTATTTCGCATGCGCTTTCCAATCTGAGGGGTCGATTCTGATTTCGGTGATTATATTTACATTTTTCAATGAAATCTATTATTATCGGCAGCAAGATTCTTAGGAGGTATCTGCCGGTATGGATGCAGCGTTCGATGCTTATCTGAAACCCACAGCGATCATCGATTCGGATCACCCGCGCATCGCTGAGGTTGCACAGGCCACCGTTGCGGATGCCGGAGAGGAACCGATTGCCAAAGCCGTCCGGCTCTACTATTGGGTGCGGGATACCATCTGGTACGACCCGTACCTTCCGTTTGACAAGCCCGAACACTACCGTGCCAGCAGTGTGCTCGAACGCCGGCGGGCGTTTTGCATCGGCAAGGCGACGCTGTTGTGCGCCCTCGGCAGGGCCTCCGGCATTCCCACGCGGGTCGGCTTTGCGGATGTGCGCAACCACCTCGCCACCCGGCAGTTGCGCGAGTTCATGGGCTCGGATGTGTTCGTGTTTCACGGGTACACCGATTTTTACCTGGAGGGCAGATGGGTGAAGGCCACCCCGGCCTTTAACATCGAGCTGTGCCGCAAACACCGGGTGACGCCGCTTGAATTCAACGGCCGCGAGGATTCGGTTTTTCATCCGTTCAATCAAGACAACAGACTCTTCATGGAATACGTTAAGGACCACGGCACATTTGCCGACATCCCCGTGGGGCGGATCGTATCGGCCTGTGAGCAGACCTACGGCAAGCAACGCGTCCGGCAGTGGATCCAGGCGTACGAGGCCGCGGCCGGCGAGTCCAAGCGGGATTTTGAAAACGAAGACGTGCAGGATTGCTGACAGCCTGCTGACGCGGCGGTTGGAGCTGTATGAAAAAGATTGCGTCCGGAAGATAGCGCCGCGTGGAGGTTTCTTATTAAACTCACCGAACGGGTCATCGCGATCAAGGGTGCCGGCGAGATGGCGAGCGCCGTGGCCTGGCGTCTTTACATGGCCAACATCCGCAACATCGTGATGATGGAAACCGAGACGCCCCTGGCCGTGCGGCGCGAGGTGGCCTTCTGCGAAGCGGTTTACACCGGTTCCAAAACTGTCGAGGGCGTCGAAGCGCTGAGGGCTTCGGGAGCGGAGCACTTCCATTCCATCTGGGGTCAGGGCAAAATCGTCGTAACGGTCGACGGCGAGTGGAACACGCTGCGGAACATGCGGCCGGATGTGCTGGTGGACGCCATCCTGGCCAAGAAAAACCTGGGCACCTGCACCGACGACGCACCGCTTGTCATCGGCCTGGGTCCCGGCTTTGTGGCCGGCGAAGACGTTCATCTCGTGATCGAGACCCAGCGTGGGCACAATCTGGGGCGGATCATTACGGCGGGAGCGGCGGAGCCGAACACGGGAGTTCCCGGGGCGGTCGACGGTGTCGCCGCCGAGCGTGTGCTGCGGTCTTCCGCCGACGGGGAGTTTCGATCATCCTTTCGGATCGGAGATTATGTCGAGAAGGGCGATGCCGTCGGTCGCATTGGGGACACACCGGTCGTCGGTCGCATCGGCGGGGTTCTGAGGGGGCTGATTCGACCCGGCACCCGGGTAACGACCGGCCTCAAAATCGGCGACATCGATCCGCGTAGCGACGTGACGAACTGCTTCACCATTTCAGACAAGGCCCGCACCATTGCGGGTTCAGTTCTGGAGGCCGTGCTGCGGACCTACAATCGATCGTGACGGTGTATCAGGTGAACGGCATGCCGGATCGGTTGCGTGACGCCTTGCTTCTAATAGGCGGTGGGGTTGTAAGCCTGGTGGGCGCCGGCGGCAAGACGAGCCTCATGTTTCGCCTCGCCCGGGAGCTGTCCGTCGCGGGCGAGACGGTGCTCACGACCACGACCACGCGGATTTTCATGCCCGAGGAGGGGCAGTGCCGCTGCGTGATTCTGGCCGATACCGCCGAGAAGATACTGGAGCAAGCCGCGCCGGCCCTGAACCGGCACCGGCACATCACGGCCGCCGCCGGGCTGAGCACCGATCCGGCAAAACTCGCCGGTCTCACGCCGGATGTGGTCGATCGGCTGCGGGTCTCTCAGCTGTTCGACTGGATCATCGTGGAGGCGGACGGCGCCGCCGGCCGGCCGCTGAAGGCGCCGGCCGGCCATGAACCGGTGATACCCTTCTGCACCGGTTGGTTGGTGGGAATGGTCGGCTTGCGTGCACTCGGCAAGCCATTGACGGACCAATGGGTGTTCAGGGCGGAGCTGTTTTCACGGATCACCGGTTTCCCGCCAGGGGCACCGGTCACCGAGGAGGCCATCGTCGCTGCTTTGGTGCATGAGCAGGGAGTGATGAAGGGCGCGCCTGAGGAGTGCCGCTGCCTGGCGTTTTTGAACCAGGCCGATGAACCCGGCGCCAACGCCGCCGGTCTCAAGATCGCCGGTCTTCTCAAGCGACTCGGCGGCCCACGAATTCAGAGAACTATTGTCGGCCACGTGCTGGGTGAACCGCCCATAGCGGCCGTTTTCAATCTGTCAGGTTAGCGAATGGTCAACATATACAGCGAATTGGTGCAAACCTTGGCCGCCGGAGAAAAGTGCGTTCTGGCACGGATCATCCGGCAGGTCGGGTCGGCGCCGCGCCGGGTCGGCGCCAAGCTTCTCGTCAAAATGGATGGGAGCCTTGTGGGAACGATCGGCGGCGGAGTCCTGGAACACTGCGTCCTGCGCCGGGCGAAGGATGTCATGGTCAGCGGCAAGTCCGCTGTTCTGCACATCCGGCTCACGGGCCAGGAAGTGGCGGCCAGTGAAATGCTTTGCGGCGGCAACGTGGACGTGCTGATCGAACCTGTTTTTGCCGGGAATGCCGGGGCAGAGCACGTTTTCAAGGAACTCATCACGCTGGCAGCGCAGGGCCGGTGCGGCACCTTGGTGACGCTGGTGGCGAACGACCGGGAAAGCAGCGGCCGGTTTCTCGTCACAAAGGAGGGGGGGATCGTCGGCGATGCCTCCGGGCTGTCCGGGGCTTCCGGCATCGATATCACCCGATGGTCCAGCATGCGGGAGTTTTCGCTGGAGACCCTCGCGGATTGCGAAGGGACGCCGACCGTTTTTCTTGAACCGGTGGAAGCCGATGCCGTGCTGCTGCTTTTCGGAGCCGGGCACATTTCCACATGCGTAGCACCGCTGGCGCGGATGGTCGGCTTCCGGGTCTGCGTGGTCGATGACCGTGAGGAGTTCGCCAACCCTCGGCGGTTCCCAACGGCCGATCAGCTCCTGGTCTGCTCCGTAGCCGAGGCCTTCCGCCGGGTCGTCGTGACACCCGCCACCTATATCGCAATCGTGACCCGCGGGCACGCGTACGACCGAGAGGTGCTGCGGGCCGCCCTGGCGACCCGGCCGGCTTACCTTGGCATGATCGGAAGCCGCCGCAAGCGGGAAATGATCTACGGTTCGTTGATGGAGGAGGGTGTTGCGGTCGAGGAACTCCGCTGCGTGCATTCCCCCATTGGAATTTCAATCGGCGCTGAAACACCGGAGGAAATCGCGGTGAGCATCGTCGCGGAGCTGATCGCGGTCCGGTCGGCCGCTCTGGCCGGGGGCTGTTCCTCCGCAACCGAAGCGCTTCCCGGGTCGCCGTGAAGGGCGCCGCCATGGAGGAGATGCCTGTCGCCGCTATCCCCCCGGAAGGTGCCGAAAACCGGCCGGGGCCCTTCCGCGCCTATGTCGGGCCGCTGCTGCTGCTGACCTCTATTTTTTTCCTGAACTTCATCGGCCGCATTATTCAAGCGCCCTTGATGCCGGCCATCGAGCAGGAGCTTGAGATCTCGCACTCGGCAGCGGGCTCCCTGTTCTTGACGATTTCCATGGGCTATTTTGTCAGCCTGATGGGCTCCGGCTTCGTCGCCGCACGGCTGAAGCATAGAGGCACCATCGTGCTCTCCAGCGTTGCGGTCGGTCTCGCGCTGCTGGTGACCGCCGCCAGCAGCAGCCTGTGGGCGGTCCGCGGAGGCCTGCTGCTGCTCGGCCTGGCGGCCGGTCTCTATCTCCCTTGCGGAATCGCCACGCTCACCGGGTTTGTCGAACGCAGGCACTGGGGCAAGGCGGTCGCGGTTCACGAACTGGCACCCAACCTGAGTTTCGTGCTGGCACCGCTCTTCGCCGAGGCGGTCCTGATCTGGTTTTCATGGCGCAGCGCGCTGGTGGCGCTCGGAATTGCCGCCATTCTGCTCTCGCTGGTGTTCGCGCGTCGGAGCCGCGCGGGGGATTTTGCCGGCGAGGCGCCGAATTTCGGATCCCTCAAGGCCCTGGCCGCCGAACCCTCCTTCTGGTTGATGGTGTTTCTGTTCAGCCTCGGTATCGGCAGCACGTTCGGCATCTATACGATGCTGCCCCTGTTTCTGGTGAGCGAGCACGGGCTCGACCGGGATTTCGCCAACGCCATCGTGGCTTCCTCCCGGCTGATCGGGGTGTTCATGGCCCTGGTCGGCGGTTGGGTGACCGATCGGGTCGGCCCCCGGCGCACCCTCGGCATCGTGTTTCTGCTGACCGGAGTTTTCACTCTGGCTTTAGGGCTGGCGCCGACCCGCTGGGTGGCGTATGCGGTCATCCTGCAGCCGATAGTGGCGGTTTGCTTCTTCCCGGCGGGCTTTGCCGCACTTGCGATGGTCGTGCCCCCCAAGGCACGCAACATCGCCGTTTCGTTCACGACCCCGCTCGCGTTCTTGATCGGCGGCGGGGCCGTCCCGACCCTGATCGGGGTGGCCGGGGATGCGCGCTCCTTCGGGCTGGGAATTGCCATCGTGGGAGGGATGATCGTCGTCGGCGCCCTGGCCTCCCGGTTCCTGCGGTTCGAGCGGCCGCACGCGAAGCAGTGACCGCAAAAGGAGGTAGACCGGCATGAATCTTAGCGTGTTCGAATCGATGGACAATCACGACCTCAGGCAGTACATCCAGTTTCTTCTGTGGCACTACCGGGTGATGGATTCCTTCTGGTATCTTTACATCGCCGAGCAGTTCGGCGAGCCTGCCGCGGATCGTCTCAACGAGAAGGTCTGGGGCCGCATCCCTGCCATGGCGGCCAGAGACCTTCTCCAGCGCTTCGGGATCCACGAGGAGGGGCTGAAAGGATTCGTGCGGGCGCTGAGGCTTTGGCCGTGGTGCATCCTGGTGGACTACCGCATCGAGGAGAGCCCCTCGGAAGTCTTCATTTCGGTTCCCTCCTGCCCGACCCAGGAGGCACGGATCCGGCGCGGGCTCGGAGAATACGACTGCCGCGAGATGCACCGCCTCGAGTTCGACAGCTTTGCGCGGCAGATCGACCCGGGCATCGAAACCCGGTGCCTGTTCGCCCCGCCAGAGCCTCGCCGCGAAGGGCTGACCTGCCGGTGGCGGTTTTATATGAAAAACGATTGAAGGGGGAAGGAGGGAGAGGGAAGGGGAAATGACTTAATCGAGGCGGGCGGATTTTTCTTTTTTTCCGCCTTCCGCCTTCCCACTTCCTTCTTCAAGTTATGCCGCTTGCATTTGAATCATTGAGCCACGGCACCGTCGCCTTCGGCTTTTTTAACATCGAGTCGGACATGCTCCTGCTCGACCGTTGTTTTTTCTTTGCCACCGACTTCTGCAGTCTCGTCACTGCGATGGTGAAGACCGGCCAAAGCCCGGCGACCCAGTTGCCGGCTTACGTCTTTGACGATCCACGTGACATCGGTGATCTCATGGGAGCGATTCACGGCCTGCGCTACACGGGTTTCATCGGCGCGGTGTACCGCCGCTTCCCCTTTCCGGAGGAGCCTTCCGGGTTCAGGCAGAACCCGGAAGGGTGGCGCACCCGGGCGGTGATGGCCGATCTGATCGCCGGCCGCGCCAGGCGGGAGGCGCTGAGGATTTCCGTTTCCCCGGAACCTGCAGAGGTGGCGTTCGGGGACTATCGTTTCGATCGGACCGGTTTTCAGGCCCTGCTCGGATACCTCTGGCGCGGCGGTTACCCTCGCTGGCGCGACCGAGTCCGCCCCGCCTGCGTCTTGGAGATGGCCGCTGCCATCCGGGCGATCTGTCCTTCCTGGGAACGGGCGGGCCGATCCAGGTCAGGCGAGGACTGATCGTGGTTAACCCCGACAACCTCGAAACCGGCATGCAGGGGGCTTACGCCGGCGGGGACGTGACCCAGGCGCCCGGGGACATCATCCATGCCGTCGCCGGCGGCCGTCGGGCGGCCGCCGCCATCGACAAGACGCTTGGAGGTGACGGCCAGATCGAAGAAACCCTGTTTTTCAGGGGTGCACCGGACCCGAAGCTTGGCCGTGACGAGGGGCTTGCCTTCTGGCTCCGAGAACGGGTTGCCGAGCGGGATGTGGCATTGCGCAAGCTCGGTTTTGAGGAGATCTCCCTCGGGTTCACGGATGATCAGGACGGGAAAGCGAACTGCTGCAGAGGAATTACAGCAGCACGGGCGGATGCCCGCCGGCGGGGATGAGTTGGATGATTTATTTTAAAACCATGCGCAGGTTGATGAAATTGCTGCGGTCGAAGCCAAGGGTTTTGAAGAAAGACAACATGTCCGTCGAGTCCCAGCGCACCGCGGTGTAAAGATTTTCGATGCCATGGGAGCGGTAAAAGGCGAAGATCTCTTCCGCCAAGCCGGCGCCGATGCCCTGGCCCATGTGATCCGGGTTCACCCCCAGCGTTGCGATCCAGGCGCTTTTGGCCATGCCGAAGCCGGCGGTTAAAATGGTGCTGATCATGAAGCCCACCACCTGGCCGCTCATTTCGGCCACAAAACAGGCCCCGTCCTCCCGGCGGGCATGATCCTCCACGACCCGCTTGAAATCGGGGCTGACCGGGGTGCGTGTGATGGCGGCGTAGATCCTGGTGATCTCCTCGGCGTCCTCGATTTTCAGTCTGCGTATCAGCATGTTTTCCATGCGGCAGCCTCTCCGTTCAATCGATCCGGATGATTTTGACCTTGTGCCCGACCCAGTCCGGCGGCAGGTAGACTCGGCCGCTGTTGCCGCTGGCCTTGACGCGCTTTTCGATCATCTCCTCGCCGAAGATCTCGAATTTGACCCGGCTGCTCAGATCGGTCGAGGAGAGGCCGGTTTCGGGGCCCGGGGTGCTTGCTCCGTCGTCGTCCGGATGAGACGGGTTGCGATATTTTTCATCTGCCACGTCAGAAAATCCCCGCTTTTTGGATCAACCTGGCGGCCAACGCAGTCGTGTAGGCCGCGGCCGCACCGCCGGCTGGAACCGGACCATCCCGGAGAATATCGTTGATTGGATTCATACAAGGGCCCTTGGCGTTAAGCTACATTAAAGCTACATTGTATCGGAGTCAAGCAAAAACAGTCCTGCGCTCTTTCTTCTAAGCGGCTCGTCTGATTGGCTTTTTGGGGATGCTTACTTAAAGGGTGTCGGATGCGGATTGATTTGCGTAGCCTGGGGTGGTGGTTGGCTACCGGCTACGGTTCAGGGCAGCACCAGCGTGTCCGCCACCAGTTCCCAGAGATATTTCACCTCCAGGTCCGCCATGCCGTAATGGGTCTTGATGTTTTCCAGCTGCCCGTGGCAGCTGTGGCAGGGCACCACGAGCATTTGCGCGCCGGTGGCTTTGATCTGCTCCATTTTTCTGCGGCCGTAATGGATGCGCTCATCGTTGTAGCCGGTAACCAGGGCTCCTCCGCCGCCCCCGCAGCAGGTCTGGTTCATGCGGTCGGGGTAAAGGTCCACCCAGCGCTCCACGCATTGGCTGAGAATCCAGCGCGGCTCCTCGAAGAAGCCGTGGCCGAAACGCATCTGCGCCTTGCGGCCGTAGTTGCAGGGGTCGTGGTAGGTGGCGAGCTGCGAAAACCGTTTGCGATCGAGTTTAATCCGGCCTTTTTGGATGTATTCCGTGAGCAGGTCGAAGACGGTCACGAAGCGAAATTTTTTAAGGGCCTCCGGAAAGTGTTTTTCGAACCCGGACCGGGTCGCGAGGTAGGCGTGCCCTCACTCGGGCCAGAGGAGCGTGTCGATCTCAAACTCCTCCATCTGCCGCAGGATGCGTCCGGCCATGGTTTTCATGGCCGCGTCGTCGCCCGTGAAATAGCCCCAGCTGGTGCCTTCCCAGTTTTCGGAACTGACGGTCCACTCCTCGCCCGCGGCGTGGAAGATCTTCCACCAGTGTTTCAGGTCTTCGGTGTGGGTGTTGACGAGTTTGTTGTGGATGGTGGTGAGAACTCGTGCCCCCTTTTTGTCCACCTGGACCTGCAGGTCCGCAAAGCCGGTCTCCTCCCGGATTTCGCCGGCCACATCCTCCAGAATGAAGAGGAAATCCTCCTTGGGCAGGCTCAGATTGTTGCCGGTCGCCAGCGCCGCTGCAAGACCCTTGTGCAGGCTGCCGGGCACTTGGTCGCGCTCGCGCATGGAGCGGACCTTGCGGACCACGTCGGCGATCCGCACCTCCATCGGGCAGACGTTTTCGCACTTACCGCACATGGTGCAGATCCATGGCCAGCGCGATTCCACAAGCTCCGATTGTATCCCCAGCACCGAGAGGCGGATGAGTTGGCGAGGGTCGAAACCGTCCACACCCGACACCGGGCAGACGCATGCGCACATGCCGCACGTCATGCAGGTGTCCTGAGAGTACGTCCAGTTCCGGCCGGCATCCAGGCGCAGGGTCGTCACGTCGGTTGGGGTTGTCATGGGGGTTCCTTTTCGCAATATCACCACCGGTCAGCCGTGCTGCGCGTGCAGGGTGGCGCAAAGCTCAGACAGGATGGTGTCGAGTTCGGTCTCCATGTTGGCGGCCAGCGTTTTGAACACCAGCCGCGTCGGGTCGGCGCCGCATTGCCTGAGAAAGGCGCAGGCCTGGTCGGTCCGCGTGCGCGCGAAGCGGTTGCCCTGGCGTGAATGGCAATTGTCTTCGTGGCAGGTGAGCACCAGCACCCCGTCGGCTCCCAGGCTGAAGGCGGACAGGAGGAATTCCGGCGCGAGACTGCCCGCGCAGGGGACTTCGATGACGTTTACCACGGCATCCCAGCTCTTGCCCGCGGCCACCGCCGCCTTCGTTGCAACGCCGGCCGAGCGGCGGCAGCAGAAAGCAACGACATACGGGAGGGCTTTGGGCTCCGGCCCCCGGGCGGAGGTGATGAGCGCCTGCATCTCGCTGCGCTCCAGGCCGGGGATGCGGATGGCTTCCCGGGGGCATTCGGCGGCGCAAATGCCGCAGCGCTCGCAGGCGGCCGGCTGGATGCTCGGCCGGGTGTCCAGCAGCACCGCGCGGTAGGGACACACCCGCAAGCAGGTCAGGCAGCGGATACAGCGGCCGGGTTCGATCGCAGCACTCTGCGAAGTCTTGTCCCCGGCGGAAGCCGCCGTGGCCAACGCCTCTATGACGGCATTGGAGGCCTCCACCGCGGGGTCCAGCCCGATGCCCCGGGACGGCCCGGCCACGACAATGCCCCGCCGATTGGTCAGCGCGGTGAGGCGGTGCACATTGTCCCCCTGGACAAAGCCGGCGGGGTCCGACTCGAGTGCGAGGATGCGGCCGAGTTGAACGGCATAGGCCGACGGTGCAACCGTCTCATCCAGCACCACCAGGTCCGGTGCCAGCGCGAATTCCCGGCCCGTGAGCTCGTCGATGAAGGCCAGTTGCACCCGGCCGCCGGGCTTCTGGCGGATCGTGGGGGTGGAGGTCGTGAACTTGAAGAACAGCACCCCCGCGGACCGGGCTTCGCGAGAGAGGGCTTCAAGCCCGTCACCGGCGACCTTGAGGTTTCCGGTCAGGATGGTGCACTGAACCTGGTGCTCGGTCTGCAGCCGCAGGGCTGCGCGCATGATCTCGCCTGCGATCAATGGGTGGCTTTCGGCGACCAGGCCGTTCAGGAAGGCCGCGTGCTTTAACGGGGAGCCGTTCGTTGGGGGGAGGTTGCCATCCTCGGGCAATCCGGAGAGCGGCACGACACCGGCTCCGGGAGTCAGCCCGTAGAGGGCATGGTTCGGCCGGCGCTCGTCCGATTCGGCGATGACGACCGCCGCAACCGTCCTGCGAATGTCCGTGCCGTTTCTGGAAAATGTCAGGTCGAACTGCCCGATACCGCCGCGGCATGCGGCAAGGCGCGCGCCGCAAAGGACTTCTTGGGCCGGCGAACCGGTCACGCGGCAGAGGCGCTGCGGAAGCGGCGAGGTATCCCGGGTCGCCAGGATGACCTCGGTGCCCGCCTCAGATAGGGTGTCGGCGATCTTCCACGCACAGGCGTTGTTTCCGAGGATACAAACTCGAGTGTTTGCCATGATCAGACCTTGAGGAGATGCAACCATTTTCGGGAACGTTTCCCTTTACCCGCGCCCGGGCGCAACGAGGCGGCTTGCAAGCGGTCGGCGTTCGGCGACGAGCGGTTCCGGGATCTTGCCCTTGATCCCGAGGAACGCGAGGACCTGACAGGCGGTGTGGCGCGCGTCCGCGATTGTTTCCGCGATGCGCATCGGTCCCCGGACCGCCCCGGCGGCAAAAACACCGCGACGGGCTTGCGCGCCCACATAACCCGAGGGCGCCAGCGTGAGCCCCAGATCGTCGGCCGTTTGCGCCAGGCCCTCCGGCGGCACCATGCCGGTCGAAAGCACAACCAGATCGAAGACCTCCTCCCGGCTTTGTCGGGAGGCGTCGTCCATGTAGGCGAGCCGGATACCGGAGTCTTCCAGCTGGAAGGCATCCCCCGGAATGGCGCGTATGAACCGGAGCTCGCTCAGAGACTGCCGGTAGAAGGATTCGAAGTCCCTGCCGAAGGTCTGGATGTCGATGAAAAAAATCGTGATCTCGGTCTGCGGTTGGCGGTGTCGGATCAGCCGGGCCGCTCTCAAGGCCGCCCCGCAACAGAACTGCGAGCACCACAGGTGGCCGAGTTTGGCATCCCGGCTGCCGACGCACTGGATGAACGCCAGGCGCTTGGGGGCCTCGCCGTCCGAGGGCCTGATGGCCTTGGCGTTCGACCGCAGCATGCGCTCGAGGTCGAGATTGGTGATCATGTTGGGAAATCGGCCATACCCATAGGACTTATTCGATGGATCGAATGTACGAAAGCCGGCGGCGATCACCACGGCATCGGCGTCGCCGCGGATGGATGTGCCCTGAGTGTTGCGGACCGTGTACACAAACCGATCACCGCCCGTGATGGCCTCAAGCCGGCTGTCGGTGTGCGCCGATATCCGGGGGTGGGTCGCGGCGGCGTCGAGGGTTTCCGCGACGAGGCAGGCGCCGCACTTGACGCAAGCGCCAAGCGCCTTGCATGCAAACGCGGCGGCGTGACCGCCGAGCCACCGGTTGCGCTCGACGATGTCGACCTCGGCACCGGAACGCGCCAGCACCAAGGCCGCGGTCATTCCGCCGATGCCCCCTCCGATGACGAGAACCTTTGGATGCGTCATATGCGCTTTCCGTATAGACCCGGGGCCTATTTGACGATGTTCAGGAGCTCTTTGAACAGGGGGCCTTCGGCGACTTTCAACAACTCGAACAGCGCCGTCTCCACGCTTGTGACCGCTACACCGGCACCCCGCATTTTATCGAGGCCGATCTGCTTGTTCTGCAGCGTGCGCGAGGAGCAGGCATCCGCCACCACTTCCACGCGAAAGCCTTTTTCGAGCAGTTCGAGCGCGGTCTGGTAGACGCACACGTGGGTCTCGATTCCGGCGACGAGCACATGCGAGCGAGCGAGCTGGCGCAGTTGCAGCATGCAGGATTCGCTGGCAGCACAGCTGAAACTGAATTTGCTGATCGGCGTCAGGTCGTGCAGAAGCCCGGCGACCTCGGGAACGGTCGGCCCAAGGCCCTTCGGGTTCTGCTCGGCCCAGAGGATCGGTACCCCCAGTGCCCGGGCGCCCTGGACGAGCCTCTGGACGTTTGCGATAAACTCTTCCCGGGCGTACATCGCGCGGGCTAATTTTTCCTGGATGTCGACGACGAGCAGGGCCGTGTCATGGGTGGCAAGCATGGTGATTCGCTCCTTTTCTACACCCGGCGGGATTTTCGCGGGAATGATTACGTGTCGAAAATGGGGACACTGCGCCAGCGTCCAACCCGCAGCCACCCGTCCCGGCGCTCCTCGGAATTCCGCCGATCTCCGGTAGTGCGGCGTTCTCGACCGTTGCTGATAAAGTGCGTGCTGTTGGCACGGGAGCGCTTTTCCTGATCCGAGCGTCGCTCCGTCGCAGACCGCTCAACCCACACCGTGCCCGGCGATTCATTCCGTTCGTGATTCTGCGCAAGATTACGATCCCTCATACCGCCTACCTCCGCACCAGATTCTGTTCAATGGCAGCCGATCGCCCGCCGGTTCCAGGTCGACATGAGAACGTCAGCAATTAAATGAAACGCGGATCGTTTCGAAAGATCTAAAACGTCATGATTTATAGGAGTTATTGCTGCTCCTGTCAATTGAAAACTGTCCCGGCCGCAGCTGTTCCTTAGCCAGGCATGGGTCGCCTTCTGTTGCAGGCAGCGTCATGATCTACGGGCACACGTGGCGTGGGGGTCTGCATCTCATGAAGGGGGGCGGTCCGAAGCTGAAAATACCGTTGATCCATGGAGTTGCTTGCATTTTTCTCAATTGGCCTCTAATAAGGTGATGGAAGGCAAGCGCAATCTACCCCCTAACACAAGAGCTAAACACAAACCGCATGAAACCGATTGTCGCCATCATGGGCCGCCCCAACGTGGGCAAATCAACGCTTTTCAACCGCATCACCCGCACCCGGGACGCCTTGGTGGACGACACCCCCGGGGTGACGCGTGACCGGCACTACGGGCACGCCTCCTGGAACGAGGTCGGCTTCCGCGTGGTCGACACCGGCGGATTCGCCGAAGGCGACGACGATCCGTTCTCCAAGGAGATCCGTTTTCAGATTTCTCAGGCCGTCGCAGAGGCGGACGTCATCCTGTTCGTCTTGGACGGACGGGCCGGGTTGTCGCCCTACGACCGCGACCTGCTCGACACGCTGCGGGGAGTCGACAAGCCCGTGTTCTACGTGGTGAACAAGATCGACAGCCCCGAAATGGAAGTCCGTCTGACGGATTTCTACCGCTTGGGGATCGAGCCGCTCTACCCGGTATCGGCCGAGCACCGCTACGGTGTAAGCGATTTTCTCGACGACTTGGTCAAGGCCCTGCCGCAGACCGAGGAGGATGCGGCAGGGGCCGGGGCCGCCGAAATGATCGGCCTGGCCGTCGTCGGCCGGCCGAACGTGGGCAAGTCTTCTCTGATCAACCGCATCCTGGGGCAGGAGCGCCTCGTGGTGAGCGCCACCCCGGGCACGACGCGGGACTCGACCGACAGCATCTACCGCCGCGGCAAGACGTCCTACCGGATGATCGACACGGCCGGCATCCGCCGCAAGGGAAAGGTATCCGAGAAGCTGGAAAAGTTTTCGGTGATCAAAGCCCTGCAGAGCCTTGAACGTTGTGACGTTGCGCTGATCGTCCTGGACGCCGGGGAGGGTATCACGGACCAGGACGTCACCGTGGCCGGCTATGCCTTCGAGCGCGGGTGCGGGTGCGTGCTGGTGCTCAACAAGTGGGACCTGGCGGAGAAAAACGGCACCTCCGAACGAAAAATCGTCGAGGAGCTCCGCCTGCAGTCCAAGTTCATGAGCTTTGCGCCGGTCCTGACCGTCTCCGCCCTGAGCGGCCGCCGGGTGAACAAGATCTTCGACGTGGTGAACGAGGTCTATGCGCAGTACTGCCGAAGAATAGCTACCGGCGAGCTGAACCGCTTCCTTGAAACGGCTCTGGGACGAAACCCGCCGCCGCTTCACCGGGGCCGACCGGTCAAGTTCTACTATGCCACCCAGACCGGCAGCCGGCCGCCGACGATCATTTTTTTCGTGAACCACCCCAAGGCGGTGCACTTTTCCTACCAGCGCTACCTGCTCAATCAGTTCCGCGAGCAGACCGGCCTGGACAAGACACCGGTTCGTCTGATCCTGCGGGAGCGACAGCGACGCGAGTAAATATGGACCTCTTCGACTACCACGCCCGCAGGCAGACCGATGCGGCACGGCCGCTGGCCGAGCGCATGCGGCCGCGCCGCCTGGACGAGTTCATCGGCCAGCGCCAGGTCGTGGGCGAAGGGGCGCTGATCCGTCATGCGGCCGAGGCCGACCGGGTTTTCTCCATGATCCTCTGGGGGCCGCCCGGCTGCGGTAAAACGACCCTCGCCCGCATCATCGCCGGTGACACCCGGTCGTACTTCGTTCATTTTTCTGCGGTGCTCTCCGGGGTCAAGGAGATCCGGTCGGTGATCGAGGAGGCCCGCGAGCAGCAGCGGATGCACCGCCGCCGCACGGTGCTCTTCGTCGACGAGATCCACCGCTTCAACAAAGCCCAGCAGGACGCCTTCCTGCACCACGTCGAAAGCGGACTGATCACCCTCATCGGCGCCACCACCGAGAACCCGTCCTTCGAGGTCATTGCGCCGCTGCTCTCGCGCTGCCGGGTGGTCACACTGGACCGGCTGACGGAGGCGGACATCGCCGCCATCGTCGGGCAGGCCCTGAAGGACGAGGAACGGGGACTCGGAATGGCAGGGCTTGCCTGCGATGCGGATGCCCTGGCCTTTCTCGTGCGCGTGGCGGACGGCGACGCCCGCGCGGCCTTGAACAGCCTGGAGATCGCCGCCTCGCTGACGCCGCCGGCGGCCTCGGATGGTTCCGCCCCTCCGCGGATCACGCTTCCCGTCATGCAGCAGGCCGTGCAGAAAAAGGCACTGGTCTACGACAAGGCCGGGGAGGGGCATTACAACCTGATCTCGGCTCTGCACAAAAGCCTGCGGGGCAGCGACCCGGATGCCGCCCTCTACTGGCTCGCCCGCATGCTGGAGTCCGGTGAAGACCCGTTTTTCATCGCCCGCCGCATGGTGCGGTTTGCCTCCGAGGACATCGGCAACGCCGACCCCGGCGCCCTGGGGGTTGCCATGAGCGCCATGGAGGCCTTCCGCTTCCTGGGGCACCCGGAAGGGGAGTTGGCCCTCGTCCAGGCCGCCGTCTATCTGGCGACCGCCCCCAAGAGCAACAGCCTGTACGCTGCCCACACCCGCGTCAAGGAGGCGATTGCCGCCACCGGCTCCCTGCCGGTGCCGCTTCACATCCGCAATGCCCCCACGGCGCTGATGAAAGAGATCGGCTACGGCCGTGGTTATAAGTATGCCCACGATTTCAAAGAGGGCTACGCCCCCCAGGACTATCTGCCGGACGAGCTGCAGGGCCGGGTGTTCTACCAGCCGACGGACCGGGGGTATGAAAAGAGCGTCAAGGAGCGGCTGGAACGATGGCGGCAGCTGCGGCGGAGTTCGGAGGCGGGCGGCACCGCAGCGGATAAAAAACACGGGGGCCCCGATTGACCGGGAACCGGAGGGTATGCTATAAATTCCTCTTTTAGTAACTACACAATAGACAGACTGAAGGAAATGACATGCGCGATCACTATGGCCCTTCAGTCTTCTGCCTAAACATCTGAACCTAAACATCCGAACCGAGGAGGAGTGGCGATGAAGGAAGCGGTGATAGTCAGCGGAGTGAGGACTGCGATCGGAGCGTTCGGCGGCGGATTGAAGGATGTTCCCGTGGTGGAGCTCGGTGGCCTGGTGATAAAAGAGGCGCTGAAACGGGCCAACCTGCGGCCGGTTCCAAGCCAGGCCATGAAGGACGCCGCACCCGACAAGCTCACGGAGCAGGGGCTGATCGAGCTGGAAAAGAGAGCCCAGAGCTGGAACGGTGATGCCACGCCGGTGGCCGTGGACGAAGTCATCATGGGCAACGTGCTGCAGGCCGCGCAGGGGCAGAACCCCGCCCGACAGGCCACGATCGGCGCGGGTCTGTCCAAGGAAACCCCCGCCATGACCATCAACAAGGTGTGCGGCTCGGGTCTCAAGGCCATTGCCCTGGGCGCCTCGGCGATCATGACCGGCCAGGCCGACGTGGTGGTCGCCGGCGGCATGGAGAACATGAGCCTCGCCCCGATGGCGCAGCCCAAGGCGCGCTGGGGCTACCGCATGGAGTTGACCGGCAAGGGTGAGATCTACGACCTGATGGTGTTCGACGGGCTTTACGAGATTTTCTACGGCTACCACATGGGGGTCACCGCGGAGAATATCGCCGCGCTTTACAACATCGGCCGCACCGAGCAGGATGAACTCGGCGTGCTGAGCCACGCCCGGGCGATGGCCGCCATCAAGGGCGGGCTGTTCGCGGAGGAGATCGTGCCGGTCGTCATCAAGGATCGCAAGGGCGACATCGTCTTCAACACCGACGAGCGGCCCATGGAAACCAGCCTGGAGAAAATGGGCAAGCTGCGGCCGGCCTTCAAGAAGGACGGAACCGTCACCGCCGGCAACGCCTCGGGCATCAATGACGGGGCTGCCGCGGTGGTGCTGATGAGCGCCGAAAAAGCCAGGGATCTGGGGCTCAAATCGTTGGTCACGATCAAAGCCTTTGCCTCCGGCGGCCTGGATCCGGCCTACATGGGGCTGGGGCCGGTGCCGGCCGTGCGCAAGGTGCTGAAAGCCACGGGCATGGGCTTGGGCGACATCGACATGATCGAACTCAACGAGGCCTTCGCCTCCCAGGCCATCGGCTGCATGCGTGAGCTCGGCCTCAAGAACGACCGGCCGAACGAGCTGGGCAGCGGCATCTCCCTCGGGCACCCCATCGGGGCCACCGGTGCGCGGCAGATGGTGACCGCCATGCACCACATGCGCCGCAAGGGCTACCGCACCGGCCTGATCACCATGTGCATCGGCGGCGGCATGGGCATGGCCATGATCGTGGAGGGGTGAGCGTCTTTTTTCTTTACATGATTTATAGTTATTGCTAATAGTTAAGTCGTCAAGATTGCAAGACGGAGGAGATCAGCCATGGATGTTGCCCGGAAGCTTGGGATTCTGGTGTTTTGCGCCGTACCGGCCATCGTCGGCGGGGGCATCGTCTACAACTTTACCGAGTCCCTGACGTCGATCTTCATTTATCAGGTCATCCTGCTGCTGGCCGCCGGGGCGTTCGTCAGCCGGTAAGGGCCGCTTTTCTAGACCGCATCGGGTTATTTCCGCCACGGCCGCCGTGTTTCCAGCGGGAAACCGGTGGCCGTGGCGTGCTTTATTCGCTATACGCTTTCGGTATTTTTACCTTTCTATTATCTACCGGGGATGAACTCGCAATAAGTCATCACCGTTGCGTTTCCGCCGATCCTGGCCGGCCGCCCGTGCTCCGCACCTCGACTGCCGCCGGATCGACAACAAGCCGTGTGTCAGGAGTAAAAATGACTCAGATGAACCGAACACCTGAAATCAGCATCGAGAAGGAGATGAAAAAATCCTATCTCGATTATGCCATGAGCGTCATCATCGGCCGGGCGTTGCCGGATGTGCGCGACGGTCTCAAGCCTGTCCACCGCCGCGTGCTTTATGCCATGGGCGAGCTCAAGAACGACTTCAACAAGCCGTACAAGAAGTCGGCCCGCATCGTCGGTGACGTGATCGGTAAATACCATCCGCACGGCGATACCGCCGTCTACGACACCATCGTGCGCATGGCTCAGGATTTCTCCATGCGCTACCCGCTTGTCGACGGGCAGGGCAACTTCGGGTCCATCGACGGGGACCCGCCGGCCGCCATGCGGTACACCGAGATCCGGATGCAGCGTCTGGCCCACGAGATCCTCGCGGACCTGGAAAAGGAGACGGTGGACTTTGCCCCCAACTACGACGAGTCCCTCGTCGAACCCTGCGTGATGCCGTCCAAGATACCGAACCTGCTGGTCAACGGCTCGGCCGGCATCGCCGTCGGCATGACCACCAACATCCCCCCGCACAACCTCTCCGAGGTGACGGATGCTTTAATCGCCCTTATCGACAATCCCGGGATCAGCGGCGAGGATCTGATGGCGCACGTGCCCGGCCCCGACTTCCCCACCGGCGGCATCATCTACGGCCGGGGTGGAATACGAGAAGCCTACACGACCGGCCGGGGCATCATCCGGGTTCGCGCCCGGGTGCTGGTCGAAAAGGACAAGCACAACCAGACCGAAACCATCGTCATCACGGAGCTGCCGTATCAGGTCAACAAGGCCAAGCTGGTCGAAAAAATCGCTGAACTGCTCCGGGACAAACAGCTCGATGGCGTCAAGTATATTCGGGACGAATCCGACCGGGAAGGGATGCGGATCGCGCTGGGGATGAAGAAAGACGGGATGGCGCCCGTGATCATCAACCAGCTCTACAAACACACCCGGATGGAGACCAGCTTCGGGGTCATCTTTCTCGCCATCGTCAACAACCGGCCGGAGTTACTGACGCTCAAGGAGATTTTGGAGTATTTCGTCCTCCACCGTAAGGACATCGTCATCCGGCGCACCCGTTTCGACCTGGCCAAGGCCGAGGCTCGCGCCCACATTTTGGAAGGCCTGAAGATCGCCCTGGACCACCTCGACGAGGTGGTGGCGCTGATTCGTCAGTCGGCCTCGCCGGCAGAGGCCCGCGGGCGTCTCATGGCGGGCTACGGGTTATCCGAGATCCAGGCCCAGGCCATCCTGGACATGCGCCTGCAGCGCCTGACCGGGCTCGAGCGCGAGAAGATATTGGAGGAGTACCGGGGCGTACTCAAGGATATCGCCTGGTTCAAGGAGATCCTGGCGAGCGAGCGGATCGTGCTGGACATCATCAAGAACGAGCTGCTCGAGATGAAAAATCAGTTCGGTGACCCGCGGCTGACGGAAATTGTCGATGAGACGCGCGAGATTTCGATCGAAGACATGATCATCGAAGAGGACATGGTGGTCACCATTTCCAACCGCGGCTACATCAAACGCAACCCGATTACACTCTACCGCAGCCAGCGACGCGGCGGCAAGGGTGTGACCGCCATGGGCACCCGCGAGGACGATTTCGTGGAGCGGCTCTTCGTGGCCTCGACCCACCACACCTTCCTGTTTTTCAGCAACCTCGGCAAGGTTTACTGGTGCAAGTGCTACGACATTCCCCAGGCCGGCCGGCTCAGTCTCGGCAAGGCCGTCGTCAACCTGCTCAACATGGAAGAGCAGGAGCGGCTGACCACCGTGCTGGCCGTGCCCGAGTTCGCGCCGGGCAAGTACGTCCTGATGGCCACCCGCGACGGGCTGGTGAAGAAGACCGACCTCATGGCCTACAGCCGGCCGCGCTCCGGCGGGATCATTGCCATCAACCTGCGGGAGGGCGATGAGCTGATCGCGGCCCACATCACCGACGGTACGATGAACGTTTTTCTCGGCTCCGCCGAGGGCAAGGCCATCCGCTTCCATGAGTCCGACGTGCGCTCCGCGGGCCGGGTGGCGACCGGCGTGCGCGGCATGAAGCTCGCCCCGGGCGAGAAACTGGTCAGCATGGAGGTCCTGAGCCATGGTCAGACCCTTTTCACCGTCACCGAAAACGGGTTCGGCAAGCGCACATCCATCGACGAATACCCGGTGCACCGGCGCGGGGGCAAGGGTGTTATCGCCATCAAGACCTCTCAGCGCAACGGCAACGTGGTGGCCATCCGTCTGGTCAACGATGAGGACGACGTGATGATGATGACCAACATCGGCAAGGTCATCCGCACCTCGATCCGGGGGATTTCCGTCATCAGCCGCAATACCCAGGGGGTGACGCTCATCGGGGTCGACGTCGGCGAGCGGGTGGTGGGCGCGGTGAGGCTGGGCGAAAAGGACGAGGAGACCCCCTCCGAGGAGGCCGGAGACGATGCCGAATAACATGGACACCCTGCCGGCCGATTTCCGGATTGGCGTCGTCGGCGGCGGCAGCTGGGGTACGACGATAGCTGATCTGCTCGCCTCGAAAGGCTTCGCGGTCGACCTGTGGGCATTCGAGCCCGAAGTGGTCGAGCAGATCACCGGATTGCGGGAAAACCGCCTGTTCCTGCCGGGCGTGACGCTCTCCCCGAATCTATCAGCCTCCACCGACCTTGCGCGGGTGATCTCCGGAAAAGGGCTGGTCGTGGTCGTGGTGCCGTCCCACGTTATCCGCAGCACAACGGAGGCCATGGCCGGCGCGCTCGACCCGGAAACCATGGTGGTCTCGGCATCCAAGGGAATCGAGAACGGCACGCATCTGACCATGACCGGGGTGCTGAAGGAGACGCTGAAGCTCACCGATCAATGCGTGGGGGTTCTGTCCGGCCCCAGCTTCGCGGTGGAGGTGGCCCGGAAACTGCCGACCGTGGTCACGGTGGCCTCCCGCAACCCGGTGTTGGCCCAGCGGGTGCAGCATGTCTTTGCCGCGCCCTACTTCCGGGTGTACACGAGTCAGGACACGGTCGGGGTGGAACTCGGCGGCTCGGTCAAGAATGTTATCGCCATCGCGGCCGGCATTATCGACGGCTTGGGACTAGGGCTGAACACCCGGGCGGCCCTCATCACCCGCGGCATGACCGAGATCCGGAGGCTGGGGGTGCGCCTGGGTGCCAACCCCCGCACCTTCACCGGGCTGGCGGGGTACGGCGACCTGATCCTGACCTGCACCGGCGACCTCAGCCGCAACCACACCGTGGGCAAGAAGATCGGTCAGGGGTTGCGATTGTCCGACATCCTGACCCAGACGCGCAGTGTAGCCGAAGGCGTGCGTACCGCCAAGTCGGTGTACGACCTCTCCCGCCAATTGGGTGTCGAGATGCCGATCAGCCACGGCACCTACCGGGTGCTGTACGAAGAGTTGCCCCCGCGGGAGGCGCTTTACCAGTTGATGACACGGGACCTCAAGCCGGAATTAGACGATGACTGATGGCGAAGCCGAAAGCCCAATTTCGGCGTTGCGCTTCGCCCCGCCCTCACTGCGGCGTACGGAAAGTACGCCTCGTTCGGCGGGGCTCGCGCGCCTTGAACTTGGACTTTGGGCTTCGCCATCCGGGTGTTGACAACTTCATCAACCGTGATGGACTTGTAAAAAGTCGTCAACCTTGGAATTGCGGAAGATGGTTGATCGAACCGAGCACAAGGGCGCTGGGCACCGTCGGCGGCTGCGGGAGCGGTTTTTGACGGGCGGGCTCGACGGTTTCCTCGACTACGAGGTGATCGAGCTGCTGCTCACCCTGGGCACCCCGCGCAAGGACTGTAAGGACGCTGCCAAGATTGCCCTGTCGAGGTTCAAGACCTTCCAGGGTGTTCTGGAAGCCAGCGTTGAGGAACTTCGCGAGATTCCGGGCATCGGTCCGACCAATTCGTTCGGCATCCGGCTGACCAAAGCGGTTTCGGAGCGTTATCTTGCGAAAAAGGTGATCGGCAAAGATGCCGTCACCAACTCCCGGGAACTCTTCAACTACCTGAACACGGCCATCCGCGACAAGACGCGTGAATGCTTCATGGTGATTTTTTTAGACTCGAAGAACCGGGTCATCGCCATGGAGACCCTCTCCGAGGGGACCTTGACTGCCAGCGGCGTCTACCCCCGGGAGGTGATCAAGGCCGCGCTCCAGCACCATGCGGCCGCGCTTATTTTCGCCCACAACCACCCGTCCGGTGAACCCCAGCCATCCGCCGAGGATCTGGCCATCACGCGCCAGCTGGTTTTCGCGGGACGCATCATGGGCATCACGGTCCACGAGCACCTGATCATCGGCGACAGCCGCTATTTCAGCTTCGCGGACCAGGGCCACATGGCGCGGTTGAATTCAGAGTTCGAGGCAAACCGCTAAAGCGGATCTGAAGTATGGCCGATCTTAACCCACAGAGACCACAGGAGTGCTTTGCCCGGCTGGAGACGGTTTTCCCCCTCGGGGAGGATGGGCTGCGGCACACGCCGCCGGCCTGCCTCGGATGCGCGGTGAAGACCGACTGCCTGCGGGCGGCGGTCCAAGGGCAGCAGGGCCTCGCCGTGCACGAGGAGCGGTTGGCCCGAGCCTACCAGGCCGGGCAGGTGGGGTTCCTGAAACGCTGGGCCCGGCAGAAGGGGCTGGAGCGGCAAAAAGAAAAGACCGGGCGCTGGTCGCGCCTGCGAAGGCTGGTGAACCGATGGCGGTAACGCACAGAGCGATCGATCGGCTGGCGCGGGGCAGATGCGGGGCGGGCCGAATGGCGCGAGACATTTGCTGACATGGGAAAGTCGTTGATTGCCATCGTGGTGGTGCTCCTGCTGATGTCGTCGCTCTTTCTTCTTCTGCTGGTCCCGGGGATTCGCAGCCAACTGATCTCGTGCTACGACCTGATGTGCGACCGCGACGTTGTAAGGCAGTTCGTGGTCGACTACGGTTGGTGGGCGCCGCTTATTTTTATGGGGCTACAGGTCGGGCAGGTGATTTTTGCGCCCATCCCGGGGGAGGTGACCGGCCTGCTCGGGGGCTACGTCTTCGGCGCCTTGGGCGGGTTCCTGATGTCCACGGTCGCGCTGACCGCGGGATCCATGCTCAATTTCGCCATCGGTCGCCTGCTGGGCGAGCGGTTTGTGCGCCGGTTCGCCGGCGGTGAGATGTATGAGAAGTTCAACCGTCTCGTCCAATACAAAGGGGTGCTGGTGATCTTTCTCATGTACCTCGTTCCCGGCTTCCCCAAAGACTACCTCTGTATGATTCTCGGACTGACAATTCTTCCCACCAGCGTCTTTTTCGTCGTCTCCACGGTGGGGAGGATTCCCGGCACCCTGGCCCTGAGTCTGCAGGGGGCATCGATCTACGACAAGGATTACATCTCTTTTTTTATCGTCACCGGCCTTTCCCTTCTGTTCGTGCTCTTCGGTTTCCTGTACCGGGATGCCCTCTACCGCTGGATGGAAAGACAGAAAAAGAAGTAGACCGGCTTTCCGACGGATGCGATCCGTGAACTGCCGCTTTATCTCGGCTCCTCCGTGTGATATAGTTCCAAGCAGGTGGTGAAAAGCCGCGCCTCGCGCCGGGATCCGTCGTTGTGCGGTTTTTGTAAATGCTTAGAGGAGGGCCCATTGGCATTCTGGAACTACCGTGAGGCCTTGAGCCTTACCGACAAGCTCAGGCGCTCCTACTACGAGCTCCTGCGCGATGACCTCGACCAGTTTCTCATCCAGTATTCACTGATCGACTCCTACCATAATTTTGTCAGCCGCCAGAAGCCATACCCATTTGTCGAAAAGCGGGAGCTGAAACCGCGCGCCCGGATACCGGACCAGGAATACGAGCTGCACAACTCCTTTCTTGTCGTCTTCGTAGAGGACGCCATCCCGCCCGAGCACAAGAAGTACATCCGGTTTTTCGAAGAGAACCGCACCACCAAGGTGAACCTGATGCGCGCCCAGAGCCTGGCCCGGCTCGAAAAATACGACCGCAACTGGCGCGACCTGGAATCGATCCATTTTCGGAATTTCATCCGGTCGTTGCTGCCGGTCGATTATGCCCTGCTCATCCAGCGCGACCCGGCGAGCCGTTCCCGCAGTCGGTACCATCTGTCGCACTACCACGTCCGTATCGACTGGCCGATCAGCGATGCCGCCGAGGACCTCGCGCGCAGCCTGCGCTACATCTCGAAAGAGATTTACGAAAAGGGCGAAAAATGCGCCGAGGACCTCCAGCGCAAGCTGTTCGAATACTACGGGCAGTCGGCCATGGCGGGCGGGCGGCGCACGGCCGCAATCGTTGCCGCTCAGTATCTGCGCCGGGTGCCCGGCATCACCACGGTGTATGCCAGCAGCAGCGGTTCGCGCGCACTGATCCGTATCTCCGAGCGCGGGATCGCCCAGATGGTGCTGATGAAGTTCCTGAAGGCGGACCTGGAACAGATCGCCGCCCAAAACGGCCTCTCCCCCCACAAAATAAAGAAGTATTACGTCGTGGCCCGGGAAGGCAGCGAAAGGGTGTGCATCGTCCAGGTGACCTATTCCCGAACCTACCATGCCCGGGCGCCCGAGGACGGCAAACTGCGCGACCTCAAGCCGGACCTGAACTGGCTTGCGGTGGGCGAGCAGCATATCCTGCCCAAACCGGGGGTCTGGAAGTACCCGCCGCTGCCGGTCAATGTGATTTATACATAAGGGCAGTGCCTATAGTGCCTAAAATGCCTAAAGTGCCTAAAATTTAAGGGGGATCGTGCGGCCTGTAGCAGGGTGTTGAAAAACAAGCATCAGGCCGTCAGTCAAGGCAGATAGAAGCTTGAGGCAAGAGGCTTGAGGTTCGAAGATCAAAAAAATCAGCCGACGTCAGCCTGGCTTCCAGCTTCGAGCCTCCAGCTTCCAGCCGATTGCATGTGAGCATTTCGACAGGCTTGCAACGCCGCCATCGGGCGTTGTGAAACAAGACGGGGAGGCAGTCGCCATGGAACATCGGCACCTGGATACTTCGCCCGGAGAATGGGGCGTGGCCGTCGTCGAATCCATTTGGGAACGGGGATCGGATCAGGACATCCTCACGCTGTCCTTAAGTAGCGAGCGGCGGTAGCGGGTCTGGGCTTTCATTTTTGATCTGCCGGATCGCCATCTGCACGCGGCACCTCCCATCAGGCGACATTGTTGAAACCGCTGAACTGGTCGAACTTGGGATTCATTTTCAGACCATAGGTGTCCTTGCCTGAAAATTTGAACTCAACGTGGGACGGGTCGATGGTGGCGTTGGCAGCAGCATTCTGGGTAACCGTGAAATACACAGTGGCCGTCAGGTTGTCGGCATCCCAGGTCACGGCACTGGGGATGGGCGGCAGTTTGGCTTCATTGGGGGATATGGACAGCCCGAAATTGTAAGCTTGCCCGGGGCCGTGTCCGATGGCGCGGCTGATCTGCCAGTTCACTGGGTTTTCGATGGAATCCCGGTCCATTTTTTTGTCGAACTGAATCTGGATGGAGAGGGTTTTGGATGCGTTCGGGTGCATCAAGTAGCTATTCAGGGCCAGCAGGGGCTTGCCTTTGCCCAGGGAGAAGGGAAAGGTGCTCGAAGACAGGGCAAACATCATCTTGGGCGGGTCGACCTTGTACATATAGCGGCTGACGGTGTCCGCAGTGTCCGTCTGATCGAGCCTTTCAAGGGTGTCCACCATGTTCTGGGCGCTTTCCATGTCGCCCATGTCGGCATAGCTGTAACCCATCTGAGCGTAAGCGTCGTAAAGTTTTGCGTCCCGGCTTATCGCTTGCTGGAACTGTCGGATCGCTTCCTCGTGTTGGCCCTGCCGGCTGTAAGTCAGCCCCATTCCCAGATATCCACCTGCCTCCCGGGGCGCCAAGCGCTGGATCTCGTTGTATTGGGTCTCGGCATCTGAAAAACGCCCCAGCTCTATGTAGGCCTGGCCGAGCGAATATCGGTTCACCGGGGTGGGGTTCAACCGCACCGCCTCGGCATACTCGGCGCGCGCATCCTCGTATTTTTCCTGAGAAAAGTAGAGGTTGCCCAACTTGACGTGGATGTCGTCGCGGTAGGGGTCGACCTGGAGAGCCGATTTGTAGGCCTTGACGGCGTTTTCGGGATCCTCGAGCTTCAGGTAGGTCATGGCGAGGTACTGCGCGGCGTCGGCGGCAAACGACGAACTGCGGCCTAAGCCGACCGAACGCTTGAACTCTTTGACCGCGCCCTCGTAGTCCTGGTTCGTGTAGGCGTCGATCCCGCGCTGCAACGCCGCGTTGGCCAGGCCCTCCAGTCCGTTCGATTGGGTCAGCGTGGACGAAAACAGGCTATCCGATATAGAAGCGTTGGAAATGATTGTGTCGTAAGTACTCATTATCAGCCCTCGCTAATGATCATCGCCTGTTTCCAGGAAAGCTTTAGCCAAAAAATATCACAGTTAGACGATTTGCCGTTCTGTCATGCAATATGCCCGCCACATCTCACACCGTCAAAGGTATGCCTCGGTTCGCGGCAACCCATGTTGATAGACTGAAAGAAGGGCATGCGTGGGTCCTCACACAAAGCCTACCCCGGTCAAAGCACGAGTCGAGGTGGCTTCAGTCGCAAGGCGATGGGCCATACTGAAAAATATTCATAGAATGTTCGGGCTAAACACGTGAGCAGTTGTAGCGCGCGAAGTTTAGCTGTCACTGTTTTGACGCCTCGCCTCTCAATTTGATTATTCGAATCATCAACGATTTAATATTATATAGAATATATTGTATGTCACCCGGTGGCATGCATATTGTCGACTTTCAACTGAAAGTTAAAGTTCAGCCGAACGCAGTGTTCAAATTACGACGGGCAGGGTAGCCATAAAATTGACGTTAAATTTCAAGCGGCAGGCGAAGGGCAATTTTTTTAACATGCTGGTATTTAATACAATTTTTATATTAACTCAACGGCATAAATATTGCTTGGGTTTAAACTGGAGTTGAAGTTCTATCACCCATTGGCGAGAATAATCGTGCGAATCGGTGACAAATGACCAAGGCAGCCGTTGAACAGCTTTTCACGATCCACCAGGCCAGTCAAAAGTGTAACCTGCCCAAGTCGACGCTGCGTTTTTGGGAACGCAGGTTCCGTCCATTCCTAAATCCCATACGAAGCTCGGGGGGCCAGCGAAGGTATTCGAATAAGCATTTAAGGGTCATTGACCGGATTCAAATTTTAAAAAAGCAGGGGCTTGGCCTAGATGAGGTGCGTCACGCCTTGACCGAGGAGCAGATTGCTGTCGCTAAACCGGTGGCGGTGGTCGCGCTTGAACACCTGGCGGACAGAGTCGCCGGGCTGGTGAAGCAGTAAATCTACCGTTTTTTTGCAGAAGA
>DATITS010000215.1:0-7174 GCA_035467535.1 Desulfobacterales bacterium | reverse complement strand
CGTGGCCCTTTCGATCGAAGCCCGGCTGAATCCGACCGCCGACTCGGCGTTGTCCAGCTTCAAGCCTGTCAGGAAAAGCGAAGGCGAAATATTGATTGTCTTTCAAATTCGACCATATTGCATAGCAGTGAACAAGTACTTGGACAAGCAAATTCTGAACAACCTCTTATAATTCCAGGAATTAATGAATACTACTTGACATGAAAAAAGCAGCTGATTATGGTTGAAAACTTAATCACGTATGAGTCGAGAGGCAGCATGCTCAATCGAAGTTTCAAGTGTACTCCCATTTTTTCAACCGTTACCACCAAAGGAGCCTGGTATGTTCACCGAGATCGGTATCGACGAGACCACTGCCCAGTCGGTCGTTTCCACCGGCCATCTGCCGCCGGACCAGGAAGTGGCGACTCTGATTGCCGAGGCGTACGAGCGCTACAAATCCCTGGATGAAGGGAAGGTTGCGGACTACATACCCGCCCTGGCCCGCACGCCCCGGAAACTTTTTGGAGTGTGCGTGGTCGGCATCGGCGGTCATGTCTTTGCCGTGGGGGATACGGAGCACGAATTTTCGATCCAGAGCGTGTCGAAGCCCTTTGTATTCGCTCTCGTATCCCAGGCGGTAGGCTGCGAGGAGGCGCGCCGCAAGATCGGCGTAAACAGCACGGGGCTGCCCTTCAACTCGGTGATGGCGGTCGAGTTGAATACGGATCGCACAATGAACCCGATGGTGAACGCCGGGGCGATCGCCACCACCAGCCTCGTGCCGGGTGAGACGGCCGAAGCCAAATGGCGGTTTATCCAGGACGGGTTGTCCCGTTTTGCCGGCCGCAGGCTTTCCATCGACCGGGAGGTGTATGAATCGGAGGCAGCCACGAACCAGCGGAATCGCGGCATCGCCAAGCTGCTGGAAGGATATGGCCGGCTCTATTTCGATGCGCTGGAGTCCACCGACGTTTATACCAAGCAGTGCTCCCTGAACGTGACGGTCAAGGACCTGGCGGTGATGGGCGCCACCTTGGCCGACGGCGGGGTCAATCCGTTGACCAGAGAGCGCGTGGTGGATGCCGGGATCGCCAAGCGCGTGCTCGCCGTGCTGGCGACCGCCGGGCTCTACGAGCGCTCCGGCGACTGGCTCTATGAGATCGGGCTGCCCGGCAAAAGCGGGGTGAGCGGCGGCATCGTCACCGTCTCACCGGGCAAAGGAGGCCTGGGCACCTTCTCCCCGCTGCTGGACGGCGCCGGCAACAGCATCAAGGGTCAGCGCGTAACCAAGTACCTGTCGGAACGGCTGGGGCTCAATCTCTTCGCCTCGAAGCCGGCCGTTTGATCTGCACGGCCGGAACCCTTATCCTCGGCGCACCGCCAGCATGACGCCCGGGCAGGCCGGAACCTAACCCACAACTGGAGAACGAAGGCCATGACGACAAAAACCGGTAAATTCACCAGCTCTGAGACGGAAACACGGCAATCCTGGGTGCCGATGATCGTGATCGCCCTCGGCCAGGCGCTGATGTCCTTCAACGTGGCCTCGCTGCCGGTCGCGCTGAGCGGCATGGTGAACAGTTTCAACGTGCCGCCGACCACGGTCGCCACCGGGATCGTGATGTACTCGCTCGCCGTAGCGGGTTTTGTCATGCTCGGCGCAAAGTTGAACCAACGGTTCGGCGCAGTGATCATCTTTCGCGCCGTGGTGATCCTGTTCGGGGGGGCGCAGGTGTTGATGACCTTCAGCCCAACCGCCAACCTAATGCTGACCGCCCAGCTCCTGTCCGGCCTCGCGGGTGCGGCGCTGGTCCCCTCGCTCGTCGCGCTGATCGCGAACGAGTACCACGGCGAGCAGCAGGCCGCCGCGCTCGGCGCCCTCGGTTCGGCGCGCGCGGGCGCCGGCGTGCTGGCCTTCGTGATCGGCGGCGTGTTGGGCACCTACATCGGCTGGCGGCCCGCGTTCGGCATCCTGATCGCGGTTTCGGCGCTGGTCTTCCTCCTGAGTTTCAAACTCAAGCCGGCAAAGGGCCGGCCCGAGGTGCAGATCGACCTGCTCGGCGTGCTGCTGACGGCGGCGGCGATCAGCCTCATCAGCTTCGGCTTCAACAACCTGAACCGGTGGGGGCTCGGTCTCGCGCGGCCCGCCGCGCCGTTCGACCTGTTCGGCATGTCGCCCGCCCCGTTCATGATCGTGGTCGGCATCGTGCTGCTCCAGGCCTTCATGGTCTGGACGCGCCGGCGCACGGTGGCCGGAAAGACGCCGCTGCTCGCCCTGGAGGTGATTGGCTCCGCCTCCGAGCGGGCCGCGGTCTACGCGATGTTCGCCGTCACCGCGCTGGAGGGTGCGCTCAACTTCTCCGTGCCGCTGTACATCCAGATCATCCAGGGCCGCTCGCCGATCGAGACGGCCATCGCGATGATGCCGTTCAACCTCACCGTGTTCTTCACGGCGATGCTGATCATCAAGCTTTACCGAAAGCTAACGCCGCGGCAGATCGGACGCTATGGCTTCACCCTCTGCACGGTCGCGCTTCTGTGGCTCGCGTGGGTCGTGCGCAACGATTGGGGCGCGCCGGTCGTCATGATCGGGCTGATCCTGTTTGGCATCGGTCAGGGGTCGCTCGTGACGCTGTTGTTCAACGTGCTGGTCACCGCCTCGCCCAAGGAGCTGGCCGGTGACGTCGGCTCGCTGCGCGGGACGACCAACAACCTCGCCGCCGCCGTCGGTACCGCGGTCTCGGGCGCGTTGCTCGTCGGCCTGTTGAGCGCCTTCATCCTCGGGTCGCTGGCCCAGCACCCGGAGCTGAAAGCGGAGCTCCAGTCCCAGATCGACCTGGACAACAACATCACCTTCATGAGCAACGAACGGCTGCAGACGGCCCTGGAGCGCACCAGCACCCCCCCCGCGAAGATCAAGGAGGCGGTGCGCATCAACGAGGAAGCTCGGCTTCGGGCGCTCAAGATCGGCCTCCTGATCATGGCGGCGCTCTCTCTGCTGGCGGTCTTCCCGGCCGGCCGGCTGCCCGACTACAAGCCGGGCGAGATCCCGGCCAATCCGCCGCCGCCCAAACCGAAGCGTGAGGATGAGCTGAAAGGAGCGTGACGCCCATGAAAAAACCCCATCTCCTCGTCCTGTCGCTCGGCGGGACGATCACCATGGTGCCGAGCGATTCGGGCGGCATCACGCCCAAGCTGGGCGCCGCCGAGCTGGTGGCGTCGGTGCCCGCGCTCGCCGAAGTCGGCGACATCGACGCGCGGTCGCCCTTCCGCCTGCCCAGCCCGTCGCTCACCCCTGCGAATCTGGTCGACGTCGCGAGCGCGATCAGGGATGCTTTTGCTTCCGGGTTCGACGGCGCGGTGGTGATCCAGGGCACCGACACCATCGAGGAATCGGCTTTCCTGCTGGACCTCCTCGTCGATTCCGACAAGCCGGTGGTCGTAACGGGCGCGATGCGCGGCGCCGACGCACCGGGTGCGGACGGACCCGCCAATCTCCTGTCGGCGGCCATCGTCGCCGCATGCCCGGAGTCGCACGGCCTTGGAACGCTCGCGGTCCTCAACTACGACATTCACGCGGCTCGTTTCGTCCAGAAGTCGCACACCGCGCTGCCCTCGGCGTTTCTCTCGCCGCTGGTCGGGCCGATCGGCACCCTCATCGAACGGCAGCCGCGCTTCTATGCGCGAGTGAAGCGAAACCCCACCCTGTCGACAGCGGAGGGCCCGCCCGCACCGGTGGCGCTCATCAAGGCCGCCATGGGCGACGACGGCCGCCTGTTCGGTTCGCTGCCCGGCCTGGGCTACGCGGGCGTGGTGCTGGAGGGAATGGGCGCCGGCCACGTGCCCGCGGACGTCGCTCCGCTCGTCGGCGACCTTGCAGCGAAGATCCCGGTGGTGCTCGCGAGCCGCGCGATGACGGGCCACGTGTTCACGCGCACCTACGGCTATCCCGGCTCCGAGATCGATCTGATCCAGCGCGGGGTCCTGCCCTCCGGGTATCTCTCCGCTCTGAAGGCGCGCCTGCTGCTCGGGCTCGTCCTGCGGTACGCCAAGGGCGCCGCCAAGGTCTCCGAGGCGTTCGCGCCTTATCAATAGCGGACCGGGAAGGAGTGACCGCGGGCGGGCGATGAGCGGGCAATGGAGAAAATGGATGACGAAGCGAACTCGATGGATTGTTGTTTTCACGATTCTGTGCATCGCGGCGGCGTTTCTACTGCCCGCCGTACCCCAATCCCTCGCATACCATCACTTCGCCGATCAGCGCGACGTTTTCGGGGTCCACAATTTTCTCGACGTCGTATCGAACCTTGGATTCCTGATTTCGGGCATTGCGGGGCTGATCATTGTCTTGGGGAGGCGTGCGCACTTCGAGTTCAGGAGCGAGCGGTGGCCTTACGCCGTCTTCTTTCTCGGCGTAGTGCTGACCGCCGTGGGATCGGGTTATTACCACCTTGCGCCGGATAACGAGAGCCTGTTCTGGGACCGGTTGCCCATGACGATCGCGTTCATGGGGCTGGTTTCGAGCCAGATCGTCGATCGAATCAACATTCGGGCGGGGCTGGCGTTACTGGTTCCGATGCTGCTGCTCGGGGCGGCGTCCGTCATCTATTGGCGGGCGACGGAGCAGGCGGGTGTCGGCAATGTGCTGCCGTATGGGATCTTGCAAGGCTATTCAGTGGTCATCGTGCTCTTGCTGGCAATGCTGAGCCCGTCGCGCTATACGCGCGGCAACGATCTCTACTGGGTGTTCGGGTGGTACGTACTGAGCAAGCTCTTGGAGACGTTCGATGCTCAGGTGCTGGCGCTGGGCAGTGTGGTCAGCGGTCACACGCTGAAGCACATGGCGGCGGCCATGGCAGGCGTCAGCGTTTCTTACATGTTGATGCATCGGACCCTTGAGGAACACGCAACCTCGCCGAAACCCTCTGGCAACGCACTCCGTGCGCCCACAGAGCGGGTTGTCGAGGGTGTTCCTCCCACCCGGTGAGGTGCCGTCGGAAAAAGGCCAAACGTTCAAAGCCCCCACGGCAACCCCAGCAGGTGCCAGGCGACGAAGAGCGCCGTCCAGCTCAGCGAGATCCACACGACGTAGGGCAGCATCAGCGCCACGATCGTTCCCACGCCCGCATGCTTGTCATACTTCTGGGCAAAGGTGACGATCAGCGCGAAGTAAGCGTTCAACGGGGTGATCACGTTCATCGGGCAATCGGCCACCCGGTAGGCCGCTAGCACCGACTCCGGCGCCACGCCCAACTTCATGAGCAGCGGCACGAAGATGGGGGCGAAGAGCGCCCACTTGGCGATCGCTCCGGTGATGAGCACGTCCAGCATGGCGACGACCACGATGAAGCCGAGCAGCAGCAGCAGGGGCGGGAAGCTCGCGCCCTGCAGCGCACCGGCCATCCTCACCGCCATGATCGTGCCGATGTTGCTGTAGTTGAAGTAGGAGATGAACTGGCTGAGGATGAACAGCAGGAAGATGAGGCTGCCCAGACCCGCCATCGCCTTCTCAATTGCCTTGATCACGTCGGTGCTGGTTTTCATCGTCCCGGCGCCGAATCCGTAGGCGGCGCCCGTGACCAGGAAAAGGACCATGATCAGGGCGATCAGGCCGTTCATGAACGGCGAATTGCCGATGAGGGCGCCGGTGTCCGGATTGCGCAGGGGCGCGCCGGACGGGAGCGTGAGCAGGCCAAAAACGACCAGAACCCCGGCGAGCGCGATGCCGGCGAACAGGATCCCGCGCGATTCGTGGGCCGCATCCGCTCCCTGCGCATCTTTCGCGGCGTCCTCCTTGACATCCGGGTCGGGCGGTCCGTCTTCGTAGGCGCCGAGCCTCGGTTCGATCACCCGCTGGGTGACGAACGTGATCACGACGGTCAGTAGGATGACGGATGCAATCGAGAACCAAAGGGTGGCGGTCAGGCCGATCGAGACCGCCGGGTTCACGATGTGGATGGCGTCGTTCGTGAATTCGGTGAGGATCGCGTCCAGCGGCTTGACGAGCATGTTCACGGTGAACGCTCCGGCGACGGAGGCGAAGCCGGCGGCCAGTCCCGCGAGGGGATGCCGGCCGACGCTCAGGAAGGCGATACCCGCCAGGGGGATGAGCACGAGATAGCCGGCGTCCGCCGCGATGCTCGAAAGAATGCCGACGAAGACCAGGATGTAGGCGATGGCCCAACCGGGCGAGACCGCCACCAGCTTGCGAATGAGCGCCTTGATCAGTCCGGCCTCCTCCGCCACGCCGACGCCGATCATCGCCACGATGATCAACCCCACCGCCGTGAAGCCCATGAAGCTCGGAATGATCGAGCTGTAAATGAAGCGCAGTCCTTCCGTGGTGAGCAGGCTCCTGGCCGCCACGGTGAGTGCCAGCAGCTTGTCCGTCGCCGGGTCAATCACCTGCTGGCTGACGGACGCGCCCGCCAGATGCAGGACATGGGACAGCACCACGACCAAAACCATGAGGGCCAGGAAGATACTCACCGGGTGCGGCACTTTGTTGCCCGCCTTCTCGACGACGTCCAGCAACTTTTTTTGGAATCCATTGTCCGCCTGGGACGTTTGCATGTCGGCTTTCTCCCTGCTGTTTAGTCGGTTTTTTCCATTGCCGATCGGCAAATCCCACTACCGGTTCGGCCTCCTGGTCGTGGCAGCGTGTCGGAGATTCAAATCGCCGATCCGAGAGCCGGGTCCAATCGGAAAAAGATCCGCAGTGCAACTACTCTTCCAGCGTCGCCAATGCGACGGCCAACCGGCAGCCGTTGGCAAACTCCGTCAGGTCGACGTACTCGTTGACCGTGTGGGGATCGTACTGCCCGGCGCCGAAGGTCACCGTCGGCACGCCATGCTTGTCGAGCCAGTTGGCGTCCAGGCCGCCGTTGGAAAACATCGTGGTTGGCTTCAGGCCGATCGATTCCACCGCCCGCTTGGCGTGCCGCACCGTCGGCGCGTCATCTTCCAACTTGAACGGGGGGTACGAGGGTTCGCTCTTGAACGTCACCTCCGCAGTCGCCCCGCCGGCGTCCTTCACCTCCGCTTGCGCCTTGGCGAACGCCTCCCGGTACGCCGTCGCGATGGCCGCGGCGAAGGCCGCGTCGGAGCTCCGCGCCTCGCCCTTGATGTGCACGTAGTCGGTGACGACATTGGTGGCGTCGCCGGCCGCCTTGCCGTCCTTGCCGCTGAAGAC
>DATITS010000214.1:0-20891 GCA_035467535.1 Desulfobacterales bacterium | reverse complement strand
GCTCTGATCGGCATGGCCATTTTCTGCGACAAGATCTGGCCGGTATGATGACGACGGTATAAAGTCAATTCCGGGGACATTTCAGTTGCCGGTATATCGTGCCGATGGAAGTACAGAATCGGATCGATTTCAAAAGCACTCACATCCTGCCAATGCCCCACGATCGCTCCTTCGGTTCCGAGGAGATACCACTTCGGTTTGCGTACAGCTGCAACATCGGAGTGCATAAATTCTGCCTCCTGCCCCCCGGAAAACCGGACGTGTATGCGTTCCTGATCGGCATTGGTAACGTCATGCCATACCCGTTTGTGACGGGTGCCGACAACGGCTTTCACCGGATCCGGAATCAAACTCACCACCCAATCAAGATAATGGGCGCCCCAATCATAGCTGGTACCGCCGCAAATGGCCGCATGGGAATGCCAATAGCCACAAGGGTGCCCGAACCCTCCGACAAAAGTTTCTAAATAAAAAAGATTGCCTATCAACCCCTCGGCGACAGCCTGTTTAATCGCCAGAAAGTCCGTATCCCAGCGCCGATTTTGATGACAGCTTAAATGAACGTGTTGCCTGTCCGCCATTTTTACCAGCGTGCTTGCTTCCTCCCGTGTGAGCACGAGCGGTTTTTCACACACAACATGCTTGCCGGCTTCCATCATTTGAATGCACATTTTGGCATGGGTGTTGGGAGGGGTTGTAACAATGACGACATTGACCTCCTTGTCGGCACTGAGGGCCTCGGAGGTTTCATACGTTTTCACCTGGGAAAAGTCCTGTTTCGCCTGGCTCAGTCGTTGCGGGTTCAGGTCACACACCGCACGAAGGGATAAACCGTTAGTGTGCTGAACTCCGAGCCCGTGGATCTGCCCCACGGCCGGCGAATACCCAAGCAATCCCACACCCAGTTCACGATTCTGTTCGATAGTTCCGGCAAGCCGTCGCATCAGACGGTAAAGAATCTGCTGGAATATCGGATTTTCATATGCCTGCAATGTCGTGCAGGCTGCTTGCCCCTTGCCGACCAAACGGTGAGTCAGCACCGGGCTGTGGTTGTAATGCCAGTCCGCATAAAGGATGGTTTCACAGGCTTCATCGATTTTTTTTAATGCATGGTAACGTCCTGGTAAATAAACAGCATCCGGTAGACGCACCGCCAAGGAATGGTTTTTGTTTTCAAACAGTATGCGAACTTCTGCAGGGGGTCCCACCGGTTCCGGTTGGGCCCCAAAAATCAACGGCAGCGGCTTTTCAGATAAATGCACCAGGATCAGCCAACTGCCTCCATTTTCCACAAATTGTCTAAGATGCTCTGCTCCTGCTCCTTCATTTTGGAGGTTTCGGGTTACCACCACATCGTAATTGGCAATTTCCGCAGGCAGTTGGCGTGCAACTGAGAGTTTGAGGTGGGGCATTGATTGCAGATAAGCCATAAATGACTTAAGCCGAGAGCAGTCATCTTCAATTACAAAAAGAACTGAAAATGGGGGGTGGGACATCATAGTACACCGCCGATCTTTAAGTTTGCCTGCCGGTGGTATTTGTAGCAGTTTTTAAGGTAAAGTTGAATTCAATTCTGGATCGACGTGAACCACAGATTATGACGGACCGTAAATTGACTATCAGCGAAATGTGACTAAATTACTGCATGTGAGAATTTGAATTCAATCCACCATAAGGAGAAAGCAATAATGAACATCGGTTTGAAATGTTTCGCCACCCTGGCCGAGGCAGGCAAGTGCGATTACAAGAACAGCACCCCGAAGACGCTTCCGGACGGATCGACAATTCGAAAGCTGCTTTCCAAGGAAGCGATACCCGAGAAAGACGTGAAATTGATTTTCGTCAACGGGCAGCAGGCCGCTCTGGACAGAGTGTTGCATAACGGAGATCAAGTCGGCCTGGCCCCAGCCGTCGGCGGCATGTGAAATCCATTCATACTGATTGCATTCACGAACGAAGGGATCAGATCTTGGAATGCCAAACCCTTCACTCCAGTGCACGGCCTTCGGTCGCCGCTGAGCTTTGACGTTGGCCCGGAACAGAAGTTGACGAGATGATTGCGAAAACGAGCATGTACTTGCTGATTCCTGCACTGATTGTTTTGGCGATGTTCGCCGTGTCCTGCGCTTCTCAAGGCAAGAGGCCGCTCGGTATGACCGATGGCAAACTGTCACCCTGTCCAAGACGCCCAAATTGCATATCAAGCGAAGATGATGCCGGACCGTCCCGGATTGAACCGCTCACCTTCATAGGCACACCCGAAACAGCATGGGTATGCCTGAAGCGTGCTATTCAGGGCAATGGCGGAACCATTGAACGAGAAGGCAGCGACTACATCTGGGCCATCTTTAAGACAAGACTATTCCGATTCGTGGACGACATAGAGTTCAGGATGGATGTGAAAGATGAAGTTATCCATGTCCGCTCCGCCTCACGCGTCGGATACTCTGATTTTGGGGTCAATCGAAGGAGAGTAGAAGCTTTGCGACAGAGATTCTCGCAAGAACAAAATCAAAGTGATAAGGTGTCTGTCATTTTTTGAGAGTGAAGTCATCATCCAACCCCCGACATTAGGAGGACTTCAAATCATTAGACCGCGCATGCTTCTGCTATTTCGGCTCTTAATGGTATTGGCTTCGCTGTTGATTACGACGGGGTGCGCAACCTCTTTGCCGAAGGATCATGTTGAGGGCGGTAAAACCTACAAAAACGCCGTGGATATACGCATCAACGGATTTCGTCGCACCTATCTTGTCCATATCCCATCCGGATATAAACCGGAAACCCCATTGCCCTTGGTCGTCGTCATCCACGGGGCTTTCGACACGGCTGAGGGCATGGAGAAAATCACCCGTTTCAGTCAATTGGCGGACCGGGAAGGGTTTATGGTCCTGTATCCCAATGGGATGGGCCTCCTGGGGTTTTTGCAGCATTGGAACGCCGGTCACTGCTGCGGAAAAGCGGCCGACGATCAGGTCGACGATGTGGGGTTTGTTGCCGCAACCATTGAGGATGTGTGCGTTCGGTTTAAGGTTGATCGTGACCGCATTTATATGGTGGGGTTTTCCAATGGTGGTATGCTGACGCATCGTTTTGCAGCGGAGCGAGGTGATCTTTTGGCGGCGGCTGCCCCCATGGCTGCATCTATCGGCGGCAGGCCTTCAGAAGACCTTCCGGAATGGCGCATTCCGGAACCCGTGCGGCCGATTCCCATCATCGTGTTTCATGGCCTGTCGGACGATGACGTTTCCTATGAGGGGGGAGTCAGCCGCCACAGGGGAGGAACCCGCTCGTACTGGTCTGTTGAGGAATCGGTTCAATTTTGGGTCACCCGCAATGGGTGCAGCCCCCAGGTCGCAAGCAAGGAGTTGAATGCCGGAAGTGTTCTGCTGACGTCGTGGGTGGATTGTAAAGACAACGCCGACGTCGCCCTCTATCTGATCAGGGATTGGGGCCATGTCTGGCCGGGCAGCTATTTTACGGCAGTCTTGGCAGAAGGGGATCCGTTAAAAAATTTTGACGCCGCCGAAATCGTCTGGGATTTTTTTAAATCGCATCTCCATCAAGCCAAATTTTAACATCAAACTGATACTGGAACAAAAAGAGGAGATGGTCTGCCTATATGAGGATGTCTCCGTTGACCCAGAGCCCTCTACCCCGCGATGAACTCGACCGTCCAACAGCGGGCCTTTCCTTGCTGTTGCCCGGCGGGTTATCGCGATAGTTCAAATATCACAGAAAACTCGCGTCCCCAAACGGGAGGAGAACGGGTCCCCAAACGGCCGCTAATGATGAAACGCAAAACACTCCTGTACAAAACAGCGACAGGGAGCCGTTCACACACACTTTCCGGGATTTTGTTTTTTGCAGGCGAGGGGGTAGATAAATTTGGTGCGGATGGACGGTCTCTTCAGGAGAGATATCCGGCTAAGCCTTTTTCAGAAAAAAAAGTGGAAAATCGGTGCCCGGTTATAAGGGACAATTCAGGCAGGTTGGCCACAGACAATACGCTTGGATCTGGTATGCACGGGTTCCGCCACCAGCCGCACGCCCAACGCCGCGCAGACACGGCTGATGGTATCGAAGCGCGGCTGTGCATCAGCCCGCAGCGCCTTGTAAAGAGCTTCGCGCGTTAATCCGGACGCTTTGGCAATCTCGCTCATGCCGCGGGCACGGGCAATGTCCCCCAGCGCCGCTGCGAGCAGAGCCGGGTCGTTCGCCTCCAGTATATCGGTCAGATAAGCGGCAACCGCTTCCTCACTGTCGAGATAGGGTGCAGCATCGAAATCCGGCAGGTCGGTTACCTTGATGCGTTTGGTCATGTTCCGTTCCTCCGTTCAGTCCAGCAATGCCGCCAGGGCTTTGGCACGCCTGATGTCAACCTTCTGGGTGCGCTTCGGTCCGCCGGCAAGCAGCACAATTGTCTGCGTGCCGCGCTTCGTGAAATACACGCGCCACCCCGCACCCATGTGAATGCGTAGTTCTGCCACCCCCCACCCACGGGTTCCACGTCCCCCATCAAACCGCGCTCTATGCGCTTGATCCGGGCCACAACCACCCCGCGCACCGCTGGATCGGGAAGATTGTCGAGCCAGGCGATGAATTCAGGCAGAGGCTTGATCGTGAACATACGCTTATTGTAGTCGAACGATTACACCGTGTCAAGGCAGGTTGGTTCTCCGCGGCAAAGGAATTTCTGACGGCTTTTTAGACGGCTTTTGTTTCTCGAAACGGCTTTTTGACGGCCCCAAATGCTCGTAAATGCAGGTGGAATGCGACTTTGGGCGAACTCTCACGTCGGCAACACGAATTCGAGTCCCGTTGGGACCACCACCAAACGAATCAAGGGCTTAGGAGAGATTCTAAGCCCTTTTGTTTTTCCGCTTAATAGCGTTTCCTACCCCGTTTCTCACCTCTGGCCGCTGACCATATCCGGCCAGAGAATTTTTCAGGAGTCCATCAACTCAGCTGGTCGGTAATTGTGAGACGGGTAGAGTTATGGTATGAGCTTAAAAATATTACAAACCAGCGTCGTCACAGGTCTCCTGCAAGGGCCCTGGTTCAGGCAATCTCGCGTTAATCGCACTTATCAGTACAACTCCCAAAAACAGGGGAAATTGAAATCCCGGAGGAATTCGCCATGTCTTTCCGTTTTCATCATGTCCACATCATCTGCAAGGACCTCGAGAAAATGATCGGGTTTTTCACCGAAGATATTAAGGCCAAACTAGTCAGGCGGAAAAAGTTCGGGACCGCCGACGGGGCCTCCCTGGATCTGCAGGGCACAACCATCAACTTGCGGGTGGCCAGGGCCGACGAGAGGATGGAAGGGGATGCCTCGCGGTCCGTATACGGTTACAACCACATCGGTTTGGAAGTTGAAGACATCGGGGCCGCTTTCACGGATCTCAGTGCGCGGGGGTATTCCTTTTTCATGCCCCCCACCGACATCCCCGGCCTCCGGATTGCCTTCTTCAGGGGGCCGGAAGATATCGTCATCGAGCTGGTTCAAAGGATGGACGCGGAATCGTAACTCCGGCCGATTCGGTAACGGCACCATGCAGGATGGTCATAAAGAAAATCGCACGGCGATCGGAGCCGCATACCTGCGGGCGGCGCATCAGTTGTTTGAAACTCCGCCGCGAATCCTTGGATAAGTTCCTTCGCGCCTGATGCGATGAAAGCAAAGGCAATCGCTATTGTATTTTAGAAGCGTGGTCCATTCCGGGAAAATTTACAAGGACCATGCGATATAAAATATCTCGCAGCGCCCAAAATATCTACCAAGAGGGAGGCATCATGAAGGAGACACTGAAACCGGGAATTGAACATGAGTTTCGCTTCCGGATATCCGCCTCGAAAACCGTTTCGGCACTATACCCGGAGTCCGAGGAATTCCAGGTAATGCCGGAGGTTTTTGCTACTGGATATATGGTCGGGCTAATCGAGTGGGCTTGCATTCAGGCAATTAACCCCCATATTAATTGGCCAGGAGAGCAGACGGTTGGGACTCACATCGATGTAAGCCACATCGCTGCCACGCCACCCGGATTAGAAGTGGCCGTAAGGGTAAAGCTATTGGAGGTCGACAGGCGGCGGTTGTTGTTTGAAGTCGAGGTTCGTGATGGCATGGAAGCGATCTCTCGTGGGAAACACGAGAGGTTCATAATCGACAAGGCAAAATTCGACACGAAGATGAAAGAAAAAATGGGAGGGCGATCCAAATGACAAAGACCGTTTTCTCAGTGTTGAGCATGCTCATCATAACTTCGTTGGCAGCCGGCGCCCCTGCGGTTTACGCACAGCGATCGCCCGCCGATTTCACGGGTGAGCCCGACAAGACGATGGCCGCTGCCCACGAATCGTTCATCAAGAAAGACATGGACAAGGCCTCCGATCAAATCGGCAAGGCGGCGGATTATGTAAAGAAAGAGTCGGACAAGGTTGCCAAGGACGCCAAAGCGGGCGTAAAGAAGGCCGGTGACGAACTGGGCAAACTCGGGCAGGGTGTCAAGAAGGGCGCCGTCACGTCGGGCGATGAGTTGACTAAAGTTTATGGCAAGGTGGACCATGAACTCGCCATAGCCTGGCATAAGACTGCGAACGAGGCCAAGAAGGCGGGCAAAGATTCGAGCGATGCGCTCAGCAAAGCCGGTGAGAGTCTCGAGGCCGCGGCCAAGTGGTCCGGTAACCAGCTAAAAGAGGGCGCACAGTCTTCCGTAGAAGCGGTCAAGAAGGTGGGTAAAGCCACAGCGAAAGGCGTAAAAACCGGTACCGAAGAAGTCAATAAGTGGTTTAAAGGCATCGGGGAAGGCATCGAGGATTTAGGCCGCAAGCTCTAACAGAATGTTGAAAAACGGAGCCTGAGTCCGTGATTACGCGTTGCGCGGCTCTTGTAAGACCGGAAGCTCATGCGGCTGCCCGCGCCGTTCGATAGACAAATAAATAGGAGAAAACAATGAAAGTACTGGGTGTCTCGGGAAGCCCCCGGAAGGATAAGAGCACGGATCGGTTGGTCCATGAAGTCCTGGATGCGGTCGGGGTGGAGACGGAGTTTGTCTCTCTGGCAGGCAAGCGGATCGGGCCCTGTATTGCCTGCCTCGGATGCGTCAAGGACAACGTGTGCAAGGTGAAAGACGACATGGAGCAACTGCGCGACAAAATCGTGGAGGCCGACGCCTACGTGATCGGGGCGGCGAATTACTTCTCGATGCTGAACGGCCTCTCCCACTGCTTTCTTGAGCGCTTCTACCAATTCCGGCACCAGGAAGGCAAAGCCGTCGCCGGGAAACTGGGCGTCGCCGTTGGGATCGGGGGCAGTTCCGGCGAGCGCGTCGTGGAGGACATCAAGTCGTTTTTCCAGTACAACCAGATCGAGTGCGTTGGAGCGGTATCGGCTCAGGGGGCGGCAAGTTGCTTTACCTGCGGCTTTGGGGAAACCTGCAAGGTTGGGGCCATTCACATGTTTTTCGGGCCCGGGACAAAGATAACCCCCGAGATCATTCCCGATCTATCCAAGCAGCCCGGAAAGCTGGAGGAAGCACGTGCGGCCGGGCGGATGCTCGGGGAACGACTGAAGGGCTTTGCTGCCGCGACGTAAGGATTTCGGCGCCGGCTCTCATCGCAGCCGGCCACAGCAGATCATCACGGCAAACAGTCCCTGATTCAGGCGTATCGGGTGGAAGCGGCAAACTGGGCGCATCGCAGGCGAGGGCGATGCGCGGTTCGCCCGCGGGTATGATTTTCCCATTTTGAACTATTTTCTACCTCCAGTAATCCTCCCATAAAGATCGGCTCGTGCCTTTTTCGTATTTCATATCTTTCAACACCCCGTCGGCCGAAAAAATAAAAACGGCTGTGTCATAACGCAAAAGGTTGCCTTTGGCTTCCATGCTGGGGTTAGGCAGCAAGACGGACTTCAGGGGAATCCCCATCGAAACCCGCATGCCCCGATAGAGGGCTCTCCGGTAAAGCAGCGCGAAATCGCCGTTCATGTCAACGAGATCGGTGGGCGCGCCATAGCCTGCCAAAACTTCTTCCAGCAATGTCTTTTTCTGGATGAATTCAACAGGGGGCGGAAGCACATCGCCCCCTTCCTGCTTTTTTTCAATTCGCAAAGAGACGCACCCCGATAGGACTTGCGCCAGCAACAGGGCAGCGGCGACCCCGATGATGCTGTTAGAAAGGCATCGCATAAGAAGCTGTCTCCGAATTAAAACTGCTCCCGAAATGAGTTACCACGTCGTCATGGTTAATAAAAAATACGATGCGATCATATCGGGTGTCAAAATTGGCGAAGGTCAGGACCACCAACCAGACCCCGGTGCCCTTATCGACGGACCGTTCGTAAACGTATGCATTGCCATTGGACAACTTGACGATTTTATTCGGCGGTCCGAATAACTGCGTCACTTCACTCGCGCTTGTCTTGCCGGTGGTCACCTGTTTGAGTGCGTTTTCGTCAAATGGCACGAAATTCTTGCCTCGCCCGAAAACCGCGCAGCCTGTGCAGATGGATGCCATCAGCAAGATGCTGATTACGAAACATGCCCTTTTCATTTACTCTTGGCCCCCTTTCATCGTGGATGGTGATACCCAGCCTAAAGTTAGCCCGAACATTTCTTGAAGATTTTTCAGTATCGAGATTTTAGGGTGTTGAAAAACAAGCTTCAGACCGTCAGCCAAGGCAGATATAAGCTTGAGGCAAGAGGCTTGAGGCTCGACAGGCACAAAACAAATTCAGACCCAGTCCGACAGGCTTCCAGCCTCCAGCTTCCAGCCGATTCCATGTGAGCATTTACAAAAGCCGCACAACGCCGGATCACGGCCTTGAGGCGCGGTTTTTCAACGCCCTGCTGAAAGATGCACCTACTATAGCAGTCAATGGCTGCGTTGCAAGACTCAAGAGACTTTCGACCTTCCAAATGAACGGTCCCAAAGAACAGGCAGCGGCAGGCCTGGGTACTGAAGCCCTGATCACATAGGCCATGCATCCGGCAACAGAGGCCGGCACTGCCAGTGCGGTCTCCGTTGACAGGTGCAGCGGCGTCGCCGTATGATAATTAGCTATCGTCGCTCCATCTACCAGGACACCTGCCGAATGATCGCAAAAGAAAACAAATCGGACGGAAAATAGCGGTCGTCCCTGGAGACGCTCGCGGAAAGGAGAAGGATGGATCAATCGCGTTGCCTCGTCGTGGCGGACGACATGACCGGCGGAGGGGACACGGGCGCGCAGTTCGCCAAGAAAGGGCTGCGCACGCTCCTGGTGACCCCGGGGATATCCGCGAGCCTGCCGGCGGATCACCTCACGTGGGATGTCCTAGTGGTGAACACCCACTCGCGGGCCATGGACGCCGCCCGGGCACGGGTGGCGGTGGCGGCCACTCTGCAGCGGCTGGATCTCAAGCGGTTCGGCGTCATCTACAAAAAAATCGACTCGACGTTTCGGGGCCACATCGGCGGCGAGGTCGACGCCATCCTTGAATCGTCCGGTCTTCCCGTGGGGTTTCTGACCCCCGCCTTCCCGGAGATGGGCCGAACCGTTAAGGACGGCATCCTGATGGTCAAGGGAACCCCCGTCGCCGAGACGGAGGCCTCCCGGGACCCCGCCTGCCCCGTGCAGGATTCGAACCTCGTAAACCTCCTGCGCCGCCAATCGTCCGGCGGCATCGACCTCGTGGATCATCGTCACCTCACCTCGGCGCCGGGATCGCTAAGGCAGGCTGTTTACCGCAAACGGCAGGCCGGGGCTAAAATCCTGATCTTCGACGCCCTGAAGCGCCAAGACCTGGAATCGATCGCGGAAGCAGGGTTCGAACTGCAGCCGCTGCCGCTCTTCATCGGTTCGGCCGGCTTGGCCGAGGCCGTGGCGAATCGGTTCGCTGAAAACGCCAGGACGAAGGTGGAGCCGCCCTCCGCGACCACATCTGCCGCACATGTCCTCGTGGTCTGCGGAAGTGCATCGGCGGTGTCCCGGCGCCAGCTCGCCCTGATGGCGCAGGACACTCACTTCCCGCACATCGAGATCCGCTCCTCTTTTGCGCTTCAAGCCCCTTCCGACCGGGCGGCCGAGGAGGCAACGATTCGCCGCAGGACTTCCGACGCGCTGCGCCACGGATCCGTCGTTCTGAGTGTCTCGCCCGAGCGCACGGCCGCATCCGGCAGCGACGACCGGCTGGCCGCCCGGGCCATCGCCGAAACGCTGGGAGGGATCGCCGCATCCGCCCTTGCGGGTTCGGGAGTTGCCCCCCACGATGTGGCGCTGATCCTGACGGGCGGCGACACGGCAATGGCCGTTCTTGCGCCACTCGACATCGAGGGAATCGAAATCGGCGGCGAACTGCTGGAAGGAATCATGGCGGGCCGGGTGAAGGGCGGCTTCTTCAGCGGCGCACGGGTCGTCACCAAGGCCGGCGCATTCGGCAAGGATGATGCACTGCTGCGGGTCGTGAAGCTGTTGACGAAATAGTGTTGATGGCTTCGCAAAAAACCCAATTTCGGCGTTGCGCTTCATCTCGCTGTCGCTGCGACGTAAAGGAAGTACGCCTCGCTCCACGGGATTCGGCACGACACACGCTATCAGGCCGTTGAAAAACAAGCATCAGGCCGTCAGCCAAGGCAGATATAAGCTTGAGGCAAGAGGCTGGAGGCTCGAAGCTATAATTATTCAGCCGCCGTCAGCCAGGCTTCGAGCTTCCTGCTTCCAGCCGATTGCAGGTGAGCATTTGCAAAACCGTGCAACGCCGGATCACGGCCTGAGGCGCCGTTTTTCAACAGCCTGCTATGCGACATCAAAGATGATTTTCCCCGCCGTCCCCGAGGCTGCGGTCTCAAAGGCCCCGTCAAACTGCTCCAAAGGGAAGTGATGCGTGATGACGGGCGCGATGTCGATCTTGCCCGAATCCAGGATGTCGGAGGCCTCGGCCCAGCTGCCGAACATGGTCCGACCCGTGATCCCGTAAACCGTGGCTTCCTTGTAGATGATGTCGTTGACCAGGTCGAGGCTCACGGGACCGTTGAACAGACCCACCAGCGACACCGCCCCGCCCCGCCGCAGCGCCTTCAGGCCGGTCTGGCAGGCGTCCCCGTTTCCGCTGAGTTCGACAAAGATGTCGACCCCGAAGCCATCCGTCGCCTGCAGGATCTCCTTGACCACATCGGCTTTTTTCGGGTTGAGCACGACGTCGGCGCCCATGCGGGCGGCCATCTTGAGGCGATCATCGCTGACGTCGGTGGAAAAAATTTTCATGGCGCCGCTCAGTTTGGCGACGGCGACCGCAAAAAGGCCGATCGGCCCCGCCCCGGCGATCAGGACCCGCTTGCCGGCCACCTTGTGGCGGGTCAGGGAATGGACACCGATGCCGAAAGGCTCGTATACCGCCCCCACATCGGGCAATGTCTTTGGGGAGAGCCGCCAGGCGCAGATCTCCGGCAACGCCGTGTATTCGCTGAAGGCCCCCGCCGTGTGCACGCCGATGATCTTCATGTCCTTGCAGATGTGCATGAGGCCGGTGCTGCACTGGAAACAGACCTCACAGGGAATGTGGGTCTCGGCCGCGACGAGATCGCCCGGCTTCACGCGCTTGACGGTCCGGCCCACCTCCACGACCTCGCCGCAGAACTCGTGGCCGAAAATCATGGGGAGCTTGAGACGTTCCTGGGCAAAGGCTGTCCAGAAATAGATGTGGATGTCGGTCCCGCAGATGGCCGCGCGCCGGATCTTTACGAGGACCTCGTTGTCCCGGATCGCGGGCACGTCAACTTCCTTTATCACTGCGCCTTTCTGCGGTGTCTCCTTGATCAATGCCTTCATTTTCATGGCGGTATTCTCCTGAACGGAATTTCGAAAGCGGCCGTGATCACGGCCGCTTCAGTTCCTCTTTCACGGCCATGCCCAGGTTCTCGATGGTGTAGGGCTTTTTGAGATATTGCCCCGCCCCGAGCCTCTGGGCTTCAATGACCCTGCTGGTCTCGGAATAACCGCTGGTGATGATGGCTTTCTGGCCGGGGCGATGGCGCAGGATCCGCCGAAAGGTCTCGAGGCCGTCGATTCCGGACTCCATGATCATGTCCAAGACCAGGAGAACCGCGCACCGTTCTTGCATGTCATCGACAGCCGCCTCCCCGCTGGCAGCGGTCCTGACCGTGTAACCGAGCTGGGTGAGGATGGCCGAGGCGATCTCCCGCTGCTGTGGGACGTCGTCGACGACCAGGATGGTCTCGCCGCACCCCCGCATCCGATCGAGTGGGCGGCCGTCTTCGATGGTCGCCTTTTCCTTGCGAGTCACCGGGAAATAGAGCGTGAACGTCGTCCCCCGGCCTTCGGCGCTGTGCACATCGATATATCCCTTGTGGTCTTTGACGGTTCCCCACACCACGGCCATGCCGAGCCCGGTCCCGCTTCGACCCATTTTTTTCTTTGTGAAGAAGGGTTCGAAGATGAGTTTGAGCTCTCCAGCGGGAATGCCGACCCCCGCATCCGAAACCTCCACCACGGCGTAGTCGCCTTCGGCCACGTGGTCGTAGCCCTTGATCGGCTGGTCGACATAGGCGTTCCGGGTGGCGATGCGGATGGTGCCGCCGTCGGGCATGGCCTCGGCTGCATTGGACACCAGGTTCATGATCGTTTTCGCCAGGTGCACCGGTGAGCCCATGATGTTCAGCAGGCGGTCGTCAAGGCGGGTGGCGATCGCGACCAGCGGGTGAAAGGATTTGAGCTTGCCGCACTCGGGGCTTCTCAGGTAATCCAGCACGGTGTCGTTGATGTTGAGAACCTCGGAGACCGAGACCCCCCGGCGCGCCAGGGTCAGCAGGTCCTGCACGATGGCGGCGGCCTTGTTTCCGGATTCGCGGATGGTCTCGATGGGTTTGCGCAGCGGGCTGTCCGGGGCCAGGTCCATCAGCAGCAGATCGGGGTAGCTCACGATCCCGGACAGAATGTTGTTGAGGTCGTGCGCCACTCCGCCGGCAAGGGTCCCGATGGCCTTCATTTTCTGGGACCGCTGCAGCCGCTCCTCCAACTCCTGCCGCTGCCGTTCGGCTTTTTGGCGCTCGGAGATGTCCCGCACAAGCCCGCGGAAGCCGGTGATCTTTCCGGCCGCATCGAGGACCGGCGAGGCCGCGAGGTCGATGGCGATCGACCGGCCGTCGCGCATGACGATCTCGAAGGCCTGGAGACCCGACGGCGTGCCGGTTCGATAAATCCTCCGGAAGACATTGAGCATCCGTTCGGCGGTCTCCGGCGTGGTGTAGTCCCGGAAGTTCATGCCGGCGATCTGTTCCGCCGGCAGGCCCACGACGCGGCAGAGCGCCGTGTTGAAAAACGCCAGGCTCCCGCGCAGGTCCAGCTCGAAGTAGCCCTCCTCGATGCTTTCGAGGATGGTTCGGTATTTCTGCTCGCTGCTCCTGAGGGCCTCCTCCGTCACCTTCCGCTCGGTCACATCCGAAAAAATCGTGGCGAACCCGCCGCGGCCCCAGGGGGCGATGGACACCTCGAAGTGCTTGCCCAGGGGTTGAAAAAATATTCCCATATGGGACGGGACCCCGGACGAGACGACTCGGCAGTATTCTTTCAGATAAGGCGGCTCGTCGCTCGCATACACCTCCGTTGCCAGCCTGCCGGTGACGTCATCCCGTTTCAGCCCGAGGATGCTCTCGTATCCGGAGTTGCAGTCGACAATCCGGTAGTCGGCCGGGTCTCCGGACGCGTCGAGGACCATCTCGTGCAACGCCACGCCCTCGGCCATGTTGGAGAAAAGCGACCGGAAACACTCCTCGCTGCGCCGCAGCGCCTCCTCCGCCTGGTACCGCTGCGAGACGTCTTGCATCGCCCCGATCATGCGCTGAACCGCACCATCGGCATGGCCGACAAAGGCGCCCCGGTCCGAGATGCGGACATACTCGCCATCCTTGCGCCGCAGTCGGTATTCCGCGTGATACGGCGAATCCGTGATGACGGCCTGCTGCAAAAAAGCAACGACCCGCCCGCGATCGTCCGGGTGGATCATCTCCTCCCAGCGCCGGATGTTCGCACCGGCCAGTTCCTGCGCTGAATAGCCCGTCACCGCTTCGATGGCGCCGGACCACCGGATCTCTCCGCTCGGCACGTGGTAATCGTAGACGACCTGGCCGGTGTTCTCGGCCGCAATGCGATAGCGTTCCTCGCTCTCGGCCAGCCGCGCTTCCGAGGCGGCGATGCGGCGCCGGGCCATGTCGGACCGGCGCAGCAGCACGGACAGAAAGGCCAGGCCCGATAGGGCCAGCAGCGTCATGGCGACCGCCGGCAGGCAGTTTTTATAAATTTCCCGGCTCCATTGCCCGGCATCGATGTCCATGCCGAGAACGGCCAGCGGCAGCGCGCCCTTCGCGGCCGGAAGGGGCACCAGGGCGCTGACCCAGGAGCCCCAGCGGTCGGTGGCCGGGCCCGCGACGGATTCCTCCCCGGTGGCAAACACCTGACGCAAGGCTTCCGAGGCCTCCTGATAAACCTGCCCCGGCGGCGAGTAATGGTTCGATCCCGGCGCCTCGGAGTCCACCAGGAAGACAACCGCACCGTCATCTTTGAGCCCCGCCAGGTACATGAAACGGCAATCCGGGTTGACGGAACGCAGCAGTTTGAGGTGCTCCTTGAGATTGTGATAATCCGGCGATTGCAGATCGGCGGCGGATCCACTCAAGCTTTCGATGCGCCAGGAATCGACGGTTTCCGCCACCATTCGTCCCTGGATCAAAAGCTCGGAGCGCATGCGGACGTCTTCAGATCGGGCCAGCCAATAAGTGGCGCCCATGCCGGCCAGCAACACCATCGCCGCCATGAGGCCGAACCGCCAGGTCCAACTGAAAGCGCCGGGCAACGGCTCGACGGCGGGTGGGACTTTACTCATCCGACTCCTCGTTTCTGCGACCTTTCTTCCGATACATGCGCCCAGTGCCTCCCCGCCACGCCGGATTCACAAAGCATCCCCGGCCGGTTTTATCGAAGCGTGCGGCGACACTATCCGGGCCTAATCGCATGCAAATGCAACGAGTCTATCGGCACTTCGACCGGGAAACTTAATCGACCGATATCATAAATAAAATTGGGAGGAAGCGGGATTTTGAGTCGGACGGCGCTTGCGTCTACCCCCCGGAACGCTTAACCGCAAACCCTTTTTGCCCCAGCGCCGCCAGCAGGGTTGCGCGGTGGTCGCCCTGAATCAGGATTTCCCCGTCTTTGACCGAACCGCCCGTGCCGCAGCGGCGTTTCAGTTCGGCTGCAAGCTGTTTCAGCCCATTATCGTCGAGCTGGAACCCGCTTGCCACCGTCACGGTTTTCCCGCCCCGGCCTTTGACCTCACGCCGGACGCGGATGACCCCGTCCGCCGGCACTGGGGACGCCGGCTTCTTTCGGCATGCGCAGTCCGCCAGCGGCTTTTCGCAGGAGGCGCAGATGCGCCCGGACTCCGTGGAATATACCCGCCGGGAATTATCCATTCATCTCTCACATGACCTGGCACCGATAGCGCCGGGTTACCCCACCACCTTCGGCACCACGAAAAAGCCGTCTTCCGGCTGGGGGGCATTGGCCAAGGCCGCGTCCCGCTCCAGGTGGGGCTTTTCCAGGTCCTCGCGGAAAGCATTGGTGAGCGGGACCGCGTGGGAGGTCGGCGTGATGCCGGTGGTGTCAACGTGTTTCAACTGGTCCACGTAGTCGAGGATGTTGCCGATCTGCCCGGTGAGTTTCTCAACTGCCGCCGCATCAATGTCCAACCGGGCGAGGTTGGCGACGTAGCGGACTTCGTCCTTGGAGATTTTCATTTCCGGCTCACAATTCCTTTCGTGATAGGCTATTTGGGTACCACCATCGGCCCGAACCCGTCTTTCTTCAGCCGGTCCACCGTGCCGCGGGCCGAATCCTTGGTGGGGAACTCACCCATGCGGATGCGGTACCAGACGCTCTTGTCCGGCGTGGCGGTGGCCTCGACGTGAGCGGCGTAGCCGCGCTGCCGCAACCGGTCCACCATGCGGCGGGCCTCCTCTTCGTTCTTCACGGCGGACACCTGGACGGTGAATAGCTGGCCGGGCACTGCCGCTGCTTGGGGCGGCGGCGCGGGCTTTTCCGCTATGGGCGCCGGCGGGGCCGCCGGGGCCGTGGGTGGCTTCTCCGTCCTGGCCTGCGCCGGTGGCTCCGCGGCCTTGGGGGCCGGCGGCTCCGCCTTGGAGGAAGCGGGCCCGGGCGGCGTCGGCTTGGGCAGGTTCACGTCCGCGTCCTCACGGTTTTTCGGCAGCACCTCGTAAAAATCGAGCTTGGTCTTGTCCTTCATCTCAGTGGACTCGACCGGGGGGGCGTTCTTCTGGGGCTCGCGGTGCGCCTTCTGCAGCGATTCGAGGCTTTTCTTGAGCTGATCGAGATCGAACCGCACGGGCGCCGTTTCCCGGCCGACCATGACCCCCATGCCGAACATCCAGGCCGCGATGAAAAAAACGGCCACCACCCAACCGGCCCTGGCCCGTCGGCGCGTGGTTTTGGAGGTTTTCGGGTTTGCATCCTTTTCAGCGGGGTTGGCCATGCGCGATCGTTCGTTCCTTCCGTTTTCGCTTCTAATCATTAAAGACTTTCCCGAATCAAGTCAAGCAACATCGGCCGCACCGGAAAGCCCTGCCGGCGCGTTTTTCCCTTGACTCCGCGGGATGCTTGGCATAAAGGTGCACACCAATGATCAACGGCAGGCCGAAGCCTGCCAATCTCTACCGACACAATTTATTGCCTATCTCAGCCACGAAGGTTGGGCGTCATGGAGACGCCGGAAACCCGTGGCTATTTTTTTTCCTTCGGCAAAAAAATTAAGGAGGACCCAATGGGAAAAAGTGTGGCTATGTTGGCAGCGGTGTTGGTTTTCATGGTGTCCAGTCCTGTGTTTGCCCATTTCGGCATGCTCATCCCCTCGCAGGCTACGGTATCCAAGGCAGACCCCAAGACTGTGGATTTCCAAATCTCATTTTCCCACCCCATGGAGATGGTCGGCATGGACATGGCCAAGCCCAAAGCCTACGGTGTTCTGGCCGGCGGATCGAAAGAGGACCTGCTCGGCACCTTGAAGCCGGCCCAGGTGATGGGCAAGGCCGCCTGGGCCTCGCAGTACAACCTCAAAAAACCCGGCGTCTACACCTTCTACATGGAGCCTGATCCCTACTGGGAACCCGCCGAAGATTCGTTCATCGTGCACTACACCAAGGTCATCGTGCCCGCCTTCGGCGATGAAGAGGGCTGGGACAAGGAAGTCGGCCTGAAGATCGAGATCGTCCCGTTGACCCGTCCCTTCGGACTCTATGCCGGCAATGTCTTCCAGGGGGTCGTCATGCTGGACGGCAAGAAAATGCCCTACGCCGAGGTGGAGATCGAGTTCTACAACAAGGATGAAAAAGCGGAAGCCCCGACCGAGTACATGGTTACCCAGGTCGTCAAGTCCGACCGCAACGGCGTATTCACCTATGCCGTACCCAAAGCCGGCTGGTGGGGCTTTGCAGCGCTGACCACCGCCGACTTCAAGCTGAAGAAGGACGGCAAGGACAAGGCGGTTGAGATCGGCGGGGTGATCTGGGTGTCCTTCCAGGATTGGCAGATGAAAAAGTAGATAAAAACCAGATGTCAGGAAGCGGAGGAGAATCATGAAAAGATGCTGGATGGTTCTGCTCGCGCTGCTCTTCGTCGCAGGCACCAGCGGCCGCGCAATGGCTGACAATGCGACGATTCTGAAAGAGATCCAGTCGATGAAGGAACGGATCGAGGAACTCGAGCAGAAGCTGGAAGAGCAGGAGTCACTGGCCAAGAGACAGGTGGCCAAAACTGAGAAAAACATCGAAGAAAAAATCGGGGAGTCCCTGGAGGAACGCTTCGGCACCCTGGAGATCCACGGTGGGGCGATCCTGTACTATCAGGACAGCCGCACCGATGAGCTCGACGATGCCAAAGCCAACAGCCCGAGCGGGGCCGGGTTCACGGCGGATCTGGAACTCACCTGGAATCCCGCCCTGCCGCTGGTCGAGGACGGCAAGTTCTACGTGCGCATCCACGCCGGCGACGGCACCGGCGCCGACCGCGACGGCCAGCCCAACAACCCGGTCAACGTGCTGCTGGCCAACTTGAACACCATCGCCGACGACAACTCCGGCGGCAACGACACCGGCCTGGACCTGGTGGAAGCCCACTACACCCATGAGTTTTTCGACAAGACCCTGAGTGTGACCGGCGGCAAGGCCAAGAACCTGATGTTTCTGGACGGAAACGCCTTCGCCAACAACGAGAAGCAGCAGTTCGTCGGCAAGGCCTTCGTCAACAACTCGGTCTTGGACAGCGAGAGCGAATACACCCCGCTGATCGGCGGCGAGTTCAAGCCCACCGAGCTGCTGGCCTTCTCGGTGGTCGGTACCTCCACCTCCCGGCCCAACGTGGAGGGCACCCCGCTGGAAACCACGGCTAAAAGCAAGTACGACAACGTCTTCAGCACGCCCTTTCTGGGCGCCCAGGCGACCGTCTCCCCGAAGTTCGGCGAACTGGAGGGCAATTACCGCGTCTACGGCTGGTGGGCGGGCTACGACCACTCCAAGCTCGACCGCGACCGCAATCCCATCGACGGCCGGAAGGCCAAGGGCTGGGGCATCGGGGTGAGCGCGGACCAGCAGATCACCAAGATGCTGGGGCTCTTCGGCCGCTTCGGCTGGAACAACGACGATGTCTACGTGGTGGGATGGGAGGCATCCGGAGGCGTGAACCTCAAGGGGTTCATCCCCGGTCGCAGTGAGGACAACCTGGGGGTGGGCTTTGCCGCGCTCACGCCGGGGGACCGCTATGCGCAGAACGACCCGGAATACCACCTGGAAATCTACTACCGCATTGCGGTGACCGAGAACTTGGCCTTCAGCCCGGATATTCAGTACGTCTGGAACCCCGGTGGCGACGGCAGCAACGACGGCATCTTCGCCGGCATGCTCCGCGGCGAGTTCAATTTTTGAGGCGGCGGTGCAGGTGCCTACACCTGTTGCTTAACACGGGGGCTTGGATTAAATTTGAACTGGGTCCGGAGGGCGAGAAATGACCTCGCCTTCCGCACCCACTTTGACTTTGAGCGTTCACCTTTCAACTTTGGGCTATCAATCATGCACATTTCCGAAGGTGTCCTGTCCGGGCCGGTGCTCCTTTCAGGGGCGGCGCTTGCCGCCGCCGGCACCGCCATCGGCCTGAAGAAGCTCGATTACGATCAGATCGCCAAGGCCGGCATGCTGTCGGGGGCCTTCTTCGTCGCCTCGCTGATCCACGTGCCCCTGGGGCCGACGAGCGTGCACCTGATCATGAACGGCCTCGTCGGCCTGCTCCTGGGGTGGGCGGCCTTTCCCGCGATCCTTGTGGCGCTGACGCTGCAGGCCGTGTTTTTCCAGTTCGGCGGCATCACCACTTTAGGAGTCAACACCTTTCTCATGGCGCTGCCGGCGGTTCTCTGTTATTTCGCGTTCAGCCCGCTCCTGTTTCACAGGCAACCGATGGTGGTAATGGCCGCGTCCTTTGCCTGCGGTTTTCTCTCTGTTTTTATGGCAGGCGTCATCGCCAGCCTGGCACTGATGTTCACGGAGGAAAGTTTCTGGAGTGTTGCGGCCATGGTTGTGGCAGCGCACATCCCCATCATGGTCATCGAGGGGGTTATCACCGCCCTGTGCATCGTGTTTCTCAAGAAAGTCCAGCCGTCGATGCTGCCGGCTTTCTCTCGAAAGGATAGCTTATGAAAAAGATTTCCCTGCGCTTGGAGCATGTTCTTATCGCATCGGCCGTCGTCTTGGGGGTATCCTTGCTCCTCAACGGCAACGCCGCTGCCCACCGCGTGAACGTCTTCGCATGGGTCGAGGGCGACACGGTTATGGTCGAATGCAAATACCCGGACGGCACCAAAGTGCACGAAGGCGTCATCCGGGTTTTTGATTCCGCCGGCAAGGAGCTTCTCAACGGGAAGACCAACACCAAGGGCGAATTTTCGTTCAAGGTCCCCAAACAGGATGACCTGAAAATCGTCCTGGAGGCCGGCATGGGCCATCGGGCCGAATGGCCTTTATCCAAGCAGGATCTCGCACCCTGACGGTCTTTTCGGGCTGCTTCTCTCAGGCAAGTCCAACCGTCGATGCTGCCGGGATACTCTCCCAAGGAGGTTAGATGAACGTTCGTCCACTATTCCTGTTGTGCCTGGTGCCGGGGCTCCTGCTTTTGACAGCCGGCGCTGCACTGGCTCAAAGCGTGCTGGCGCCGCCGGCGGCGCCCCAACCCGCCATTAGTACCGAAGCCCCGGCGGCCGGGGAGCCATCTCCCGCCGCGGCATCGCCCCTGCCCGCGGGCATCGACAAGGCGTTTGAAAAAGCGCTTGACAAGAAGCTCGCGCCCATTATGAGAACGCTCGCCGAGATGCAGGAGCAAAAAATACGGTTGACGGATGTCCTCGGCGGGATCGGTTACATCATCGGTCTCGCCGGGGTAGCTGCCTATTTCAAGCGCAAGCCATGAGGATCGGACATTTGAAACGGATTTGCGTCATCGACGGCCAAGGCGGCGGCATCGGCGCCACGGTGATCAAAGCGCTGAAAGCGGCTCACGGCGAATCGATCGAACTGGTCGCCTTGGGAACCAACGCGATCGCTGCGGCCCAGATGCTCAAAGCCGGCGCGAATCGAGCGGCTTCGGGGGAGAATGCCATCCGGCGCACCAGTGCGACGGCCGACGTGATCATCGGGCCGATTTCCATCGGTTGGGCCAACGCCATGTTCGGTGAAGTTACGCCGAAAATGGCCGAGGCGGTCATGTCCAGCCCGGCCCCCAAGATTTTCCTGCCGCTGGCGCAGGAGCCCGTGGTCCTGGTGGGGGTCAGCGCCGA
>DATITS010000213.1:0-6056 GCA_035467535.1 Desulfobacterales bacterium | reverse complement strand
AAATCCCGGCGAAACAACAGCGCCCGCCGGTTGAATAGGCTAAGCCCAGCCAACTCGCGCACCAGTTCTGCGCGGTCGGCCTTGTCGCCATAAATTAACAAGTCGTGTTGAAAGGAAAGTGTATCTATTTCGTTGAGGATAAGGGCATGATCGTCAAAATTTTCTGGTGAGATGTCGCGGAGAGCTTCATGGCAGAGCCGGATCATTTTTCCCAGGGTCCAGGCAAGATTGCTTTCATCCCATCGAGCGGCGGCCCTCTCCTTGCGCTCCACGGTGCGCTTGGCCTTCTCTTGCGCGGTCGGTCGTCGCAGCTCTTGGCCGAGATAGGTCATCGCCTCTGGAAAGTTCATCCCCTTTAACTTCATAATGAAAGACGGACCGTCTCCGCTCTCCCCGCAGCTCCAACACTTCCAGCCGGTTTCCCAGGCAACAAAAGAGGGGTTGCGACCACCACGGTCATGCAGGGGACACAACCCACGCCAACTGTCGCCTCGCTGGAAGAGCTCGAAGCCCTCACCCATAATTATGTCTGGAACTGGTCGCATGGGTTAATCCTCCTGCTCCCCGGGCCTGACCTCGCGTTCTTTCATCCAAGACAGAAGCGCCTCCCGCTCATACCTCAAGCAGCGCGAAGAAATCCTGACGTAAGGCGGCCCCTCGTTTTTCCACGTGAAATTGGCCAGGGTCTGTGGTCTTAGCCCCAGCAATCGCGCGGCCTCGTCACGGGTCAGGAATTTTTTTTCGAAGTCGTCAACCTGCTGCATGAGGCCCTCCGGCATTCGGGAAGATGTCCTTCGGGTCGCAACCAAGGAATCTGGCCCACTCGTTCCGTGTTCGTTCAGGCAATACCTTCCGCCCCCGAATCACCTTCGAGATGATAGAAGAATTCACCCCGATGGCCTCAGCAAAGTCCTCGGCGCTTCCGAATAGAAGAACGATCCTTGCTTTTAATCGCCTATTCATTTTGTCCTCCTGGAAAAAAAGATTTTTTTGAACTTCTCACCATAGATCCTGTGTCAATATAAATCTTTCCCGATATCCCCCTGTGTTATTGCAGCTTTGGGGCAAGGCAGCAGAAAGGAGAAGGCCTACCAATTGAAATAATTATATTATTTATGGAATATGCTGGTGAGCAAGGAGCGTTATTGAATAACCGGGTGGGGTGCTAAAAAATCAGGGGGCTTTAGACGCTGTGGCTTTTAAATTCAATGATTATTGGGTGCTATGAAATGTTTCTAATTTTTTTACGAAAAAGTTATCCGCGCTTTTTTTAAAAGCTGTCCTTCTCTAATGGTTTTAACGCGGTCCTATCCGCTCTTAATGAAGCTGATCGTGAACCCCAGGTATGATTCGTAGAGGGAGAATAGAACGGCGCTTAAAGAAATTCAGGGCACGGCTGAGGGGCGGAGACCGCGGACAACAAATACAGCCGCTTTTGTGGGACATGATCCACAGAGACAGCCTATCGGGCTTCCGGTCGGCCAGAATGATATCCACGCTTTTCTGGAAAAAGATATGTTTTCGATTACCTGGCCAAAACCAGCAAAAACTCCAGAGCCGTCAACGATTCTATTAATCGCCGGATGATTTCACTTGCCGGGTTTTCACATTCGCTCAGTTAATCTTTAATCCGCTCTCTATGATGCCGATGGCACCCGATGAACTATCCACCTGCTCGATAGCCTGCGAAACCTTTTCCAAAAACAACGCGGGTTCCTCGCCACCCAAGGCCTAATCCTTGAGGCCTGCTTTCTTGATTTCTGAAACAGCCTCCTCAATGAGTTCGACCGCCGATTGTGATCGCCATAACCCTGGAGCCGGTCACCGTCGTGTTGCCAAAGATCCTACCACTGTGCTATTTTTTCGTATGCGTTTCCCTTCGGTAGAAAGGCCACCTGAATGAAGATGAAGCGATTCATCCTGGTCTTCATGGTTTTCATTCTGGCGTCGGGCGCCTGCCTGGCACTGGCACTCTTGTACCTCTACCATAACCAATCGACCGTGAAGCGGTTGCTGGAAGACTCGCTGTCGGCGCACTTCGGCGTTGAGGTCACGATCGGCGAGCTGGAATACGGCCTGCAGCCGATGCAGGTGCGTGCGGCGCACATTTCCGTCCGAGACGCCAAATCCGGAGGCGACCTCGATCTGAGTGTAACCCGGCTGAACGGGGTATTCGCGCTGAAAGGCCCGCTCGGCCAGCGGACACTGGTGATCGAGCGAATGGCGCTCGCGGGGGTTTCGGTAAATTCCAGGGGACGGATGAATTGGAGGGAGGTCATCTCCGACACCGGACCGCCCTCGGCGCTGAGCCGTCTGGTCAAACGCGTAGCCGCAGCCCTGCTTTTCAGGGATGTGCGCATCGGGCAGGTCGAGCTGTCCGACGGCGAAGCGGCCTTGAGCACGGACGACCTGCAGGTGGCCTTGCGCCAGGTTCGCGCGGGCACCACAACCGACGGCATCCAAGTGGACGGGGAGGTCCGGATCGAATGGTCCGCGACCGGGCTTTCCTTCGACGCCCCGCAGTTCGGCACAATATTGAACCTGGGCTTTTCTGCGGACCAGGATGTTTTCAGCGGACGGCTGCAAATACCCGAGGCGCGTTACACCAGCCCACAGGCAACCGTCACCGCGTCGCAGGCCGAGGTGCATTTGGCGCTGACCCTGGGTCCCGACCGCATCACGCTCGAGGACGGCGGGGTGCGCTGCCTATCTCTCACGCTCAAGCGCGAGGGGATGGAGGAACTCTCTCTTCATGCACCTCGGCTGAGCGTCACCGGTGAGTTCGGGCGGAGGCAAGGCATACTGAGGCTGGCGCGCTGGCAGCTGACGGTCGATGAGCTGCTTGACATGAGCGGCGAGGCTGAGTTGAAACTCGGCGCAGCCCGAACGCTTGATATCAAGCGAATCGACGGCGTGCTGTTTCCAGCGAAGATGATCCCGCCGGTCCTTCTGGCCACCGGCTACAAAAACGCACCGGTGCAGGTAGCGGGCGCTGTGGGGATCAACGGGCGCCTCGTTCTCAAGGAAACAGAGCACGGGTGGATAGAAGACGGCGACGTGACGGCCACATTCGAGCAGAACGCAGTGAAAGCGGTGTTGGGTTCCCTGCACATCGAGGGCGTGGTCACCGGCACCGCCCAGGGCAGAGGCCGCGCGTCCGCTCCCATGATAGCGACCCGGCTGTCCGGCCGGCAGATTCGGCTCAACGGCAGCGGCCTGCGGCTCGAGCCGTTTTCCATAGATGTCTCGGCCGAAGGCACCTACTCGACATTTTCGATCCCGCTGCTCGAGATCCGGGTTCCAGCTGCTGCGTTGCCGATTGCCGATAAGTTCTACGATCTCAACGACCTGCTCCTGCGCGCGACCAACGGGAAGATCGAGGCGGACACGATGTCGGTGTCCTGCCCTGAGATCACCCTGGCCTCGGACGTGCTGCGCAACCTGAAGGCTTCGTTGGCCAGCGATCTCGGGCAGATAACAGTCGATGTGTCCGGAACCGAGACCGGCTGGGACGAGGCCGCTGCCCGATTCCAACTCCTGCCGACGGGATGGCGCTTCGACGGCGTCGACCGCCTCCAGGCCAGGGCTGTTATCCGGCCGGACGGCGAAACCCGCCTTTCCTCAACCCTCGAGCTCAGCGGTTTATCTTTTGCTGATTCCGCCGAACGCTACGTGGGCGAAGACATCGCCCTGCGGGCCGAGATCAATGCACGATCGCACCGCAAAGAAGATGCGATTGCGGTCGGCGCCTCGTTGCGCTCCGGCGGCGGAGAATTCCTATGGGATCGATTTTACCTTAATTTGGGGACAAACCCCGTTACGCTGTCCGCCGACCTGCACTATGGCATGCCCGGCGGGCGCCTGCAGATTAGCAGCGCCAAGCTTGAGCTCGAGCACCTGCTGGCGATGACCGCCAGCGGCCATCTAATCCGCAAGGGATCTCAAACCGCCTACGACCTGACGCTGCAAGCGCCCCCTACCCCGGCAGCCCCTCTGTTCGCAGCCTTCATCGCCGAGCCGCTGCGATACCGGCAACTCGCGCTGTCAGGGATGCAGGTCGACGGCCTGTTCTCCGCGCAGGTTCATGTGGCCGCTGAAGGCGAGCGGCGCTCTCTCCAGGGGCACGCGGACTGGCAGTCAGGCAGCGCGGTAACCGCCGACAAAGAGGTTCGCCTGGAGGGCATCGAGCTGCGGCTGCCGCTCTGGTACCAAAGCGAAGGCGCCGACAGCGGAGGTCCGCCCATGAAAGGGGAGCTGTCGGTCCGCAGGGTCACCGTGCCAATGCTGCCGGCCCAGGAGCTTAAGCTGCCGTTCGATGTCCGGCCCAACCAGCTGAACACCACCGGTGAGCTGCGGGTTCGCTTTCCCGCCGGGGAAGTCCGGCTCGGCACCGTCTCGGGCCGCGACCTGTTCAGCCCGAGTCCGAAGGTCAAGACACGCCTGACGGTCGAGCGGGTACAGGTCGGCGAGTTCCTGAAAGACCTGTGGTCATCGCCGGTGGACGTCGTCGTCAACGGCGAGCTGGAGGACATCGTCTTCGACGGGGGGGATGTCCGCACCCGCGGCCGGCTGGTCGCCGACATATTTAAGGGCAAGATCATCGTCCAAAACCCGGGCATCGCCGCCGCTCTCAGCACGGCCCCCAATCTTCGAGCGGACTGCCTGATCCAGGACGTGAACCTGGCCGACGCCACGCAAGACACCTCCTTCGGCCGAATACAAGGCGTGCTAGGCGGCCGCCTCGAACACCTGGAAATCGTCGGCGGTCAACCCCAGCGCTTCACCCTTCTGCTGGAAACGATCCGCACTCAAGGGGTTCCCCAGCGCATCAATGTCGAGGCGGTGGAAAACATCGCCCGCATCGGCGGCGGCCAGAGCCCCTTTGTCGGGCTCGCCGGAAACGTCGCCTCCTTTTTTAAAGAGTTCATTTATGATAAAATTGGTATTCGCGCGGACCTGGAAAACGACCTCTTCAAGATCAACGGGACGATAAAAGAGGGTGGGGTTGAGTACCTGGTGAAGAGGGGCGGTATTCCCGGTGTCGATGTGGTCAACTCGAACCCTGTAAACCAGATCAGCTTCAAAGACATGGTCAAACGCGTCCGGCGGGTCACGGAGTCCCAAAGCGGCCCTGTGGTGAACTGATCAAGGAGGCAGAGATGAAACAACACGGCAAACTCGTCAAGGCGGCGGTGGTTCTCGCCATTCTGTCCATGGGTGCCTGCGTCACCATCAACATCTATTTCCCGGCCGAAAAGGTCGAAGCGGTGGCCGGAGAAATCGTCCAGGAAGTCAGGGGGCTGCAGCCGGAAAAAGACACGGACGCCCCTCCAAAGAACAAAAGCTCGTCCATGCAACGCCCGATACTGGTGGCCTCGCTGGTCGCCACGGCCTGGGCCGCCGAGGACGTGACCACCATTTCCAACCCGACCATCCGGGCGCTCAAGCAGCAGATGAAAGACCGCTACCCGCTGCTGAAGCCTCATTTCAAGAGCGGGGTGTTGCAAGAAGGCGCGGACGGCTATGTGGCCCTCGCCAATGCCGGTGCGCTGAACCTGAAAGACAAGCGCGACGTCACCAGCCTGGTGGATGCCGAAAACAAGGACCGCCGAGTTCTGTACCAGGAGGTTGCAAAGGCGCTGAAAATCGATCCAGCCCAGACCGACCGGGTAGCGACGATCTTTGCCAAAGAGTGGCAGAAATCGCTCCAGTGATCGGGTGGTAAGCCCTCGACAAGCGCAAGAGTTCCCAGCCTCGCGAGCCACCGGCCTTGCCGGGTTTCGGCCGCAGGTCGGTTAACTGTCCCTTTTACTAAAAATTTCGGCAATTGCGGATTTGATTAGGGAAGAACGGGGACGTTGTTTCATTGTTGACTTTTATCAGGCCTCAGCAGCCCCCAACCTTGGCGACTGCCATCAATTACGCATCATAGCTGCGCGCTTGGCGTGACATGCTTTCGAGTATCTGGTGGGTCGTTACATGTCAACATTGAAACAACAACCCCCTTTTCCCCTCAATGGGGAGTCCCATCTAAAGTAAAGCATCGTGATACGATT